>JAJYUP010000121.1 GCA_021792455.1 Actinomycetes bacterium
GTCCTGCGATCTTCGTCTCCCACGGCGGGGCGGCGTTCCCGAACCTCGACCTCGTGCTGCAGGGAGACGGGGTGAGCATCACCCTGGTCGGCCTGACCGACATCAAAGGCGGGATCACGACCTCCACCTTCGCAACGGTCCCAGACGTGCCTGTCACCAGCTTCTCCCTGGTGCTGCCCGAGGGCGCCCACCCGGCCCTTGCCGCCAACGGCAACGTGTGCGCAAAGCCCCTCTACATGCCGACGAGGATCGTGGGGCAGAACGGGGCCGTGATCGAACAGCGCACGAGGATCAGGGTGGCCGGCTGCAAGCCTGAAATCCTGCTGGAGAGAAAGAGGGTGCACGGCGACAGCGCAACCCTGACCGTCCACGTGCCCTCCGGCGGGAGGCTCACCGCATCCGGCAAGGGGATCGGGCGCGTTGCAAAGCACGTCGGCAAAGCTGGGATCGTGAGCGTAGCCGTGCACCTGTCGGCGAGGTACAGGAAGGCGGCGGCAAGCCATCATCTCAGGGTTCGTGTACAGGTGAACCTGCGCTTCACCCCCAAGCACGGACAGGCTCTCGACGCGCAGACGCGGCTGCTGATGCGCTGAGCGCGACCAGGCTTGTGCGCCGTCCCCACCTCTCCGGCGGCGCGCAGGAACCAAGGAAGGCCGGGGCGTCCCCCCTCTCCGACGCCCCGGCCTTCGCCTCAGCTCCAGGCCGCTCCAGTGCCTCACCGCCTGCCGCGAGGGCGCTCGTGGCCTGCTCTCTGCGCCGCCGTCCACGCAGCTCTCGTGGATCCCGAGCTGCACGCACTCGAAGAGCGCTCTCTGCGCCGGCATCTGCAGGGCTCTCGTGGGGCTCCGCCCGCCGGAGGCGATCGCCGTCGAGCTCAGGGGGTCCACCGTGGGGAGCATCGGCTTCCTTCCGCCGGTCAAGGCCTATCCAGCGCTGAGCAGGCGCTACGGCGAGGTGTCCTGCATCGCCGGCGTTCAGATGCTGAGCGGCGGGCCGCGGTGGATACGGCTCTACCCCGGGCCGTTCCGTGCGCTGGAGGACCGCCAGCAGTTCGCGAAGCATCAGCCGACGCGCGTTCGTGTGGAGTCGCATAGCCGTCACTGAGGTTCCCCCATGGTCGTAGAGGCTCCGGCTATGAGGAGCGGCCATGGCAGAGCACAGAAAGAAGTACGACAGGGAGTTCAGGAACGGTGCGGTGCACATCGTCGAGGAGTCGGGCAAGCCGATCGCGCAGGTGGCGCGTGATCTCGGCGTAAACGAGGGCATCTACCGCGGCACGAGCACGCGATTTGAGCGGCGCGAGGACGGGTGGCAGGTGCGCGCATAGCGGCGCGGCCGTCGGCGTTCGATCGATGGGCTGCGCGCATCCGAGATGACTGCTCGCGTCGATACGATCACTCACAAGACCAGTCGACCGGGAGGCCGCGACGAGTAGGAAGAACGGCAAGGTGATGTTGGGTGCTGATGATCCGCGCGTTGCGCGTGCGGTGTTCACTCTGCGCGAGGCTGCTGGCTATCTTGGCCTGCCTGCCTCCACGCTGCACAGTTGGGCGCGTCCGCCTCGAGGCGGCGCCCAGCTGATCACGTGCCTGCCGTCTCACGGTCGCGAGGCGACGGTGCCGTTCATCGGGTTTGCGGAGGCTTACGTGCTCTCTGCCTTCCGCAGAGCCCGGGTGCCGATGCAGCGCATTCGTCCTGCCGTGGAGGTGCTCTCCAGGGCAATCGGCATCGAGCACGCGCTCGCCTCCAAGCGTCTGTACACCGACGGCGCCGAGGTTCTCTACGACTACGCGGCCAGCGAGCACGATGAGGAGCTGTCCGGCCTCACTGTGGTGCGGACCGGCCAGCGACAATTCGCCGAGATCGTGCGCGACTACCTGAAGCTCATCACCTACGGTGACGACGGATGGGCGGCGGCGCTGCGCCTGCCGACATACACCCGTGCCGAGGTAATCGTGGATCCGCGCCGCGGCTTCGGGATGCCGCTGCTCGTTCATGGTGGCGCCAGGGTGGAGGACCTCGTCGATCGCTTCATCGCCGGCGAAGCGCTCATCGATATCGCCGAGGACTTCGGTGTGCCCGAGGAGGAGGTCGAGGACGTGGTCCGTGTCGCAACCAGAGCGGCCGCCTGAGAAGCGATCAGGTAGAGCGGCTCGCCGCACTCTGCGACCGGCGCCCCCGATCGAGTTCTTCATAGACCGCAGCCTTGGGCGCAAGCATCTCGCGCAAGCCTTGATCGAGCGCGGGCTCACCGTCCACACGATGGCCTCGGTCTACGGCGAGCAGGCCGCGCAGGAACTGGCGGATGAGGACTGGCTGATCGATGCCGGTGTGCAGGGCTGGGTGGTGCTGCTGAAGGACGATCAGATTCGACGGCGGCCTGCGGAGCGTGATGCCCTGATGGATGCGAAGGTCAGAGCGTTCTGCCTGACCAGCGCGCAGCTGCCCGCCAGCGAGCAGACCGCCCGCTTCCTCGGCAACCTCGGCCGCATTCGACGCCAGGCGGCCAAGCCGCGGCCGTACATCTACGGCATCTACGTCGATCACCTCAGGCGCCTCTGGCCCTGAACGCCTGAACCTCCTATCCCGGTAATTGGAGGGGGTCTGTCGGCGTCCGCTCGCGATACGGAGACAGAGCCCGTGCCGGGCTCATCGAGAAAGGAGACGATCAGGCAGATGATCGAGACCGATATGCCCGTCGGCGTGTCTCGGCGGGCCGGTCGTTTCGTGTGCTCAGACTGTGCCTGGCGCTTGCCACAGGCCCTGTTCGCTTCGAGGCGGTGGCGTGAGGCCGGCTCGCTCGCAAAGCACGTGATCCGCCCGGGAGAGGTGAAGCCCGGCTGGGCCGCGCTCTACGTAGTGACGGTCGCGATGCAGGCGTTCTGTGCATTCGTGAGAGGCATGGCGAGCTTACTCGTCCTGTTTCTCGCCTTTACGCTGCTCGGCTGGTCGACCGCTCCGTTGAACATGATCGCCCTGATCATCGGCTATGGGCCGCCAGCGATCTCGGTGGCGGCTGCTGCGCCGGTGGGCAGTGCTGGATGACGGGCAGCTGAACGCGTGCTACGAGCCGCAAGGCACCTGACCACCACGACCTCTGCAAAGAGGACGACAGGAGGAGTAACGATGCGAAACCTCTCAACCACTCCCGGCCGCAACCCGGCCGCCCGAGCGCGTGAAAGCGCCGCCCGGATCATCGCCAAGGCGCGCGCGATCACCGGCGAGCACGCCGTGCACGGCTACAGCCGCCTGATCGACGCAAAGGCGGCAAGTCAGATCCTCGGCGTGCCGCCGACCTGGCTGCTGTCCCAGGCCAGAGCAGCACGGATCTCCCACCACCGGCTTGGCCACTACGTCCGCTTCAACCCGGACGACCTCTCCAGGTGGCTGGAGGAGAACCGGATCGACCCGGGGCCGCACGATGGGAGGGGGCCTCGGGCGTAGAGACACATCGGCCAGTCTTCTCGGGTAAAGTCGATATTCCGCTGCCAGCGGAATAAAATGATTATCCGAGATAGATGATGGTAGCCACGCTCGACACGGTGGTAGTGCAAGACGTGCCGCTCGACCGCGAGGTCGACGTGCTGCGCAGCGCGCTCTCCCGTGTCGAGCAGCGGCTGCCGGCCGGGTGGAGCCTCCTCGTGCAAGACGAAGTCGAGATTGGGGGACGCCGGGTCGACGCCGTGGTGCAGCTGCGCGCGCCGGATGGGTCGACTGCGTGGCTGCTCGTCCAGGTCAAGAACCAGCTCGCCACCCGGGATGTGTCCTCCGCGTTGGAGCAGCTGAGCAGAGCCCGCGAGACGCTCGGGAGCTCGGAGCCGACGCTCGCCGTGCTGGTCGCGCGCTATCTGCCCGCCGCCACCCGGCAGCAGATCGTGCAACGCGGAGCGGGCTACGCAGACGCGACCGGAAACCTCCAACTGATGCTGGGGCAACCCGCCCTATTCCTACGCGATGTGGGCGCCACCCGGGACCCATGGCGCGGCCCGGGTCGGCCGCTGGGCAGCCTGAAGGGGCCGCCAGCTGCTCGCGTGGTGCGTGCCCTCATCGACCTGCCACCGCCTCTGAGCGTCCTGCAGCTCGTGAAGGCGAGCGGCGCATCGACGGGTGCGACCTACCGTGTAGTCGAGCTGCTGGAGGGAGAGGGGCTCATCGAGCGCCGGCCGCGCGGCCCGATCACAGACGTGAAGTGGCGAGCACTGCTGGAGCGCTGGAGCGCCGACTATGGCTTTCAGCAGAGCAACTCGATCACCGCGTGCCTGCAGCCGCGCGGCCTGGACGCGCTCACCTCCTCGCTGTCCGCCAACTCGGATCTTCGCTATGTCCTCACAGGAGCGCTCGCGATCGAGCCCGAGCTCTCCTACGCGCCGCCGCGCCTGGCGATGCTCTACGTGCAGAACACCGCGGAGGCGATCGCGCGGCTCGGCCTGCGGCCCGTCGACAGCGGCGCAAACGTCCTGCTCGCCGCCACCGACTACGAGGTCGTCTTCGACCGCCCGCAGCAGATCGGCGGGCTGCGTGCCGCCGCCAAGAGCCAGATCGCCGCTGACCTGCTCACAGCCCCGGGCCGCGGCCCCGCAGAAGCACAGGCCCTGATCGAGTGGATGAGCGCCAATGAGCAGGCCTGGCGAGCCCGCTGACGAACTGGCCGCCGCCCGCTCGGTGCTGCTCGACGCGCTGGAAGCGCTGCACGCGCACCTCGATGCGGTCATCCTGATCGGAGCGCAAGCGATCTACCTGCACACCGGCGGTGCGAAGGTCGCGCTCGCCGAGACGACCAAGGACAGCGACCTCGCACTGGATGCGCGCCGCCTCGCTGCCACGCCGCTGCTCGAGCAGGCGATGCGAGAAGCCTCCTTTCACCTCTCCGAGAACTCGCCGCAGCCCGGATCATGGTTGGGACGCGGCGACCTGCCGGTCGACCTGATGGTGCCCGAGGCGCTCGCCGGCGCGGGTGGGCGCCGCGGCGCGCGCATCCCACCTCACTCCAAGCGCGCGACGAGACGTGCACGCGGCCTGGAGGCCGCAATCATCGACCACAGCCCGATGCGCATCGAATCCCTGACCCCGCACGATCGCCGCATGTGCACAGTCAACGTCGCCGGCCCGGCCGCGCTGCTCGTCGCGAAGCTCCACAAGATCGGCGAACGTCGCGGCACGCCCGACCGCCTGATCGACAAGGACGCTCACGACCTGTATCGCCTGCTCGTCGCAACTCGAACCGACGTGCTTGCAGGCGGGCTGCAGCAACTGCAGGGCGATCCTCTCGCTGGCGAGGTCACATCGCAGGCGGTTGTGTTCCTTGCGGAGCTCTTCGCAGCCGGTCCGGCGGCGCTCGGCTGCACGATGGCGGGGCGTGCCGAGGAAGGGATCGGTGATCCTGCCGTCGTGGCTGGCTCCGCAACGGCGCTCGCACAAGATCTCATCCTGGCGGTGAACTCATGACGCTCTTCGGTCGACCGTCGGGCAGCGTTGATCCCGCAACCAACCCCCCAGCCGCAACCCTGCACTGACGCTTGTCCCGATCGGTCCGGGGTCGCCCATTGCCCGCGCGCCTCTCAACGAGCGATAGAGGCGTGGGCGACCGGTCGCTGGCACGCTTCCCGGTAGAGCGGCTCGGGCGCCATGTCGAGGCCGCCTGGCCATACGATCGTCCCGATCTCGCGATCGACGCTGACCTCGGCGAACCTTGCCGGGTCGCGCAGCCGCTCGAACACGCCGCGCCACTCGCTCTCATCGAAGCGCACGTCGCCAATGGTGCCATCCTCGAAGGTGAGGCGCAGCTCGTGAGGGCCGATCACCTCGACATCGCAGACATGCACGAGCGGGACCATGGTGCTCAGGCTAGTGGGTTCTCGGGCATCGTTTGCCGGGTGGGGCGCAAGGGCTGCCCACCGCCGCTACGCTCCAGATCATGGCCGTACGCGCCAGTGGTGTTCGACAGCAGAGCATCTGGGCGAGCGTCGTCAGCGACGATGCTCCGGCGCTTCGCGAATGGCTGCTCGCTCTCGGGTTCACCGAGGACCTCATGATCCCCGGCGAGCGTGACGGCGCGATCCATCACTGTCAGCTCGACTGGCCCGAGGGCGGGCGGCTCATGCTCTCCAGTACCGATGAGCGCCCCACCCCGTGCCGCCCGGGAACGAGCTCGCTGCATGTCGTGACAGCAGATCCCGACGCGGTGATGGCACGAGCCCTCTCCGCCGGGGCGACCGTCGTGCATGAGCTGGTCGACCAGACCGACTATCCGTCGCGGGACTTCACGGTGGCTGACCCCGACGGCAACCACTGGACGTTCGCGACCTTCGCGGGCTAGTCCACTCCTGTTGGCGCCAGCAGCTCGTCGTGGTGCAGCACGGCCCATCCTCGGCGCTACGCCGCCCGCGTTCCACTTGGCGTCGCCTTGGTCCTGCCAGTTACGGCGAACGCCTCGGCGACCAGCCGCGCGTCCTCCTCGCGCGGGGCGTAGTGCAGATAGCGCATCGTGGTCTGCACGTCCGCGTGGCCCATCCACTCCTGCACGCGCCGGATGTCCGCCTTGGCGATCATCCGGGTGCCGAGGGTGTGCCTCAGGTCGTGAAACCGTAGTGAGCGCAGGCCCGCGTCGGCGAGCGCCGCCTTGTAGCGGCGGCGCAACTCGGAGCCGTCGATGTGGGAGCCGGTTGCACCGGCGAAGACGAGATCGTCCTCGCCTTTGAAGTGCTCGCGACGGCGCAGTCCCGTGCACGCGGCGGCGAGAGACAGGGCGCCGTCCTGCTTGGATGCCGCGGCCTCCACGAGCGCCCACACCTCCTCGGGCGAGAAGACTTCGATGTCGCCGTCATTGCGCTGCGGGTGGCGCTCGATGCCGCTCGCCGGATTGACGGGCAGCCCGTACACCTTGCACGCCCGCCTGAAGATGCCGTGCAGCGTGACGATGATCCGGTTCCTGCTCGCGTTTGAGAGCGGCGGCGCCGGCGTGCCGGCCTTGCCCTTGCGCGCCGCTTCGCGCTTGGCACGGACGTTGGCGAGGCCCTGACGCCAGCGTTCGATCTCCGCCGTGGTGAT
>JAJYUP010000122.1 GCA_021792455.1 Actinomycetes bacterium
ACCACAGACCGGACCTCGGGGCGGACTATCTCCAGCTCTGCGACGAGCTCCTGCTCCGACTCGACGGGTTTCACGCTCAGCGCAGGAAGCTCTCGCTCATGCTGCGCTCAGCGCGGTCGCACCCTCACAGCTGAAGGAGACTCTTCTCACGGTCGCCCAGCCCGCGGCCTCCGCTGCCAAGGCGCCTGCGACGACGCCCGTCTGCTCGTAGAAGCACCAGAACAGGACCGTTGGGCCCGCGCCGGAGATCGTCGCGCCCAGGGCGCCCAGCTCCTCAGCCCGCTGCATCAAGGCGTAGGAGCTTGGGAACAGATGTGAGCGCTGTCTCTCGTGAAGCCGGTCTTTCAGCCCGCGCGCGATCAGATCCCAGTCGCCGCGGCACAGACCGAGGATCAAAAGCCCTGCATATGCGATGTTCGCGCTCGCATCGCTCAGGGGCACGCAGGATGCAAGCGCGGCGCGCGCGCGCTCCGTGGGCACCGGGTGCTCTGGGATCAGAAGCAGCGCCTCCAAGCCGGTGGGCGGCTCGAAGCGGACAGCGCCGCCGTCTGCGCAGATCACGAATCCGCCGTGCAGCGCTGCAGCGACGTTGTCGGGGTGGCCCTCCATCGCGCTCGCCGCGCTCGAGACGTCCACGTCCAGCGAGAACATCTCCTTCGCCGCCAGCATCCCCGCGACGATCGCCGCGGCGCTCGAGCCCAGCCCGCCGACCAGGGGAATCGCCGATCTCACGGTGAAGCGCAGTCCGTCGGCTGCGTGCAGGCGCTCGAATGCGCGCACCAAGAGGTTCTCCCTTCCCGTCGCCACCGGGAGCTTCGTCTCGATCGCGAACTGCCCCGTCTGCTCCACCTCGACTTCGAGGTGGCAGTCCAGCGCCGCGGCGAAGGTGTCGAACCCGGGACCCAGGTTCGCAGAAGATGCAGGCACCCTCACTCTCACCGCCCTGCCGCTCGGGCTCGCGCTCGTCACGCTCTCCGCTGCTCCATCGTCGACCTCACAGCTCTGTGAACGACGCGCCGACCGCCGCTTCGATCAGCGAAGCACGGCCCTCATCAGCTCGTTCATCTCCGGTTCGCACTGGATGATCTTGCCGCTGTGGTGCTCCATCGCCGTCTGTTGGTCCTTTATCCCCCTGCCTGTCATCACGCACACGATCGTCTCCGCGCCTTCGGCGCCGTACTTCATCAGTCCTGCGACGGCGGCGGCGGAAGCCGGCTCGAAGAACATCCCTTCCTTCACAGCCATCATCTTGTAGGCCGCCAGGATCTCCTCGTCGCTCACCGCTCGGATCGCGCCGCCTGAGCTCTCCACCGCGGCGATCGCCTCCTCGCCCCGCGCAGGCTTTCCGATCCGTATCGCGGAAGCGACCGTCTCTGGGTTCTCGACTGGGTGTCCCAGCACCAGAGGAGCGGCGCCCTCCGCCTGGAAGCCCAGCATCCGTGGGGAGGCGCCGACCTCTTTGAAGCCGCGCCAGTAGGCGGTGATGTTGCCTGCGTTGCCCACTGGGATGCACAGCGCGCTTGGCGGCCCGCCGAGATCCTCCACCACCTCGAAGGCGGCGGTCTTCTGGCCTTCCAGACGAAACTCGTTCACTGAGTTCACGAGCGCGATCGGATACCGCTCCGCCAGCTCTCTCACCATCTGCAGGGCCATGTCGAAGTTGCCTTTCAGGGCGATCACCCTGCCTCCGTGCATCAGCGTCTGGGCGAGCTTGCCGATCGCGATCTTTCCGTCGGGCACCAGGACGGCGCATCGCAGGCCCGCCCTCGCCGCGTAGGCGGCGGCGCTTGCCGCGGTGTTGCCCGTCGAGGCGCAGATCACCGCCTCTGCGCCGTCTCTCACCGCCGCGCTCACCGCGCAGGTCATGCCCCGATCCTTGAAGGAGCCCGTCGGGTTTGCCCCCTCCAGCTTCAGGTAGACGTTCGCACCCACCCGCTCGGAGAGAAGTGGAGCGTGCAGCAGCGGGGTGAACCCCTCCAGAAGGCTCACCACCACGTCCTGCTTCGAGAAGGGCAGGTGGTCGATGAAGCGCGCTATCAGTCCTTCTCTCATGTGAACTCCTCTTCGATCACCGTTATCGCGCGGGGAGGGCAGCGCACCAGCTCCAGCTGCGCGATCTCTGAGACGGCGGCGCGCATGTTCGCCTCGGAAAGCGGGTGGGTCACCATCACCAAGCGGGCGTTCTCGCCCAGCCCTCGCTGCAGCACGGACTTGATCGATGCTCCCCACCGGCACAGAGCCTCGGCCACGGAGACGAGCACGCCGGGACGATCTGCAACCTCCACGTGCAGATAGAAGGCGCTTCTCACATCGTCGAGCAGAGGCAGCGATGTCGGAGGGCGGATCCTCGCAGGCGGCCCGCTGCCCTCCATCACGCTCACCAGATCGCCCAGCACCGCGCTCGCCGTCGCGCGGCCGCCCGCACCTGGGCCGGACATCGTTATCTCGGTGATCGACTCCCCCTCGATCGTCACTGCGTTGAACGACCCGTTCACGGATGCGAGGGGATGTCCGCCGTAGAGGAACGCGGGATGCACGCGGACGGAGACGCCATCGCTCATCCGCTCTGCGGTTCCGACGAGCTTCAGGCTCAGACCCAGCTGCCGCGCGTACTCCAGATCGTCGACCTTCAGCTGCTCGATGCCTTCGTAGCGCACGTCTTTCAACTTCACCTCGACGCCGAAAGCCAGGCGCGCGAGGATCGCCATCTTCGCCGCTGCGTCCCGCCCGCTCACGTCCTCGCTTGGGTCCGCCTCTGCGAAACCGGCGCGCTTGGCCTTCACCAAAGCCTGCTCGTAGGTCGAGCCCCTCTCCATCTCGGTCAGGATGAAGTTCGTCGTGCCGTTCACGATGCCATGGATGCGGGTCACCTCCAGCCCCTGCAGAGACTCCGTCAGCACGCGCACCACTGGTATCACACCTGCAATCGCAGCCTCGAACCTCAGCCTCACACCGCAGCGGGCAGCGACGTCGAACAGCTCCTGCCCGTGCTCGCACAGCAGCTGCTTGTTCGCCGTCACCACGTGCCTGCCTGCTTCCATCGCCGCCAGCAGGCAGCGGCGCGCCGGTTCGATGCCCCCCATCAGCTCCACGATCGCCTCGCTGCTCTGCAGGATCTGCTCGAAGCTGCCGGAGTCTCGGGTCAAGACGCCCGCTATCGAGGGATGCCTGCCAGTCGAGGAGGCGATCGCCGCCGATCGCTGCTCCAACAGCTCTGCGAAGGCGGAGCCGACGGTTCCATGGCCCAGAAGCCCGACTGCATATGTGCTCTCTGCCCTGCCGCGCTCCCTGCTTGGGAGCCCTTGCCGGCCGCCCTCTCTCGCGCTGGCCTCTCTTCCCGAGAGCCCTTGCCTGCCCCCCTCGCTCGCGCCGCCATCTCGCCCACCGCCGTCGAGTCCGTGCCCGCCCTGCTGCTGGCCCGCCTCTTCCAAGAGCCTGCCCTCAGTGGACATCTCGCGCCGTCAGGTCATCGAGGGTGTCCCGCCGCACCACGAGCCTCGCGTCGCCGCGGCTGCATAGGATCACTGGGGCGCGGAGGGCTCCGTTGTAGTTGTTGCTCATCGCGTAGCAGTAAGCACCGGTGCCTGGAGTCACGACCACGTCGCCCCGCTTCGGGTTGGGCAGCAGCGCATCCGCCACGATCACATCGCCGGACTCGCAGTGCTTGCCTGCCAGCACGCAGCGAACGCCGCCGTCCAGGCGGTCGGCCAGGCGCGCTTCGTAGTGGGCACCGTAGAGCATTGGGCGCAGGTTGTCGGACATCCCGCCATCCACCGCAACCCAAACGGAGGCGTTTCGCTTCACGCTCTGCACCGTGTACAGGGTCACACACCCGTTGGCCGTCAGCGATCGCCCCGGCTCGATCAAGATCCGCCTCTCAGGGGTCTCGTTGCCTGTTGGCAGCCCCTCAGGGGCTGCCTCGTCGTGGTTGCGCGCCGCCTCCAAGAGCGTCTCCACGTACTCTGCGATCCCTGGCGGAGAGGGCTGCTGCTCCAGGTAGCGCACGCCCAGCCCACCGCCCAGGTCCCACACCTCGCACCCGCCGAGCGACCCCGCGACCTTTGCGATCTGCTCCACCTCTCGTCGAAATGGGGAGAGCTCCAGCAGCTGGGACCCTATGTGGGCGTGCAGGCCGATCAGGCGCAGACCGCGCACCTCGCCCAGCCGCTGCGCCGCCTTCTGCGCCTCTCCGATCGAGAAGCCGAACTTCGAGTTCGCCTGGCCTGTCGAGATCTTCTCGTGGGTCTGCCCCCTCACGTCGGGGGTCACGCGGATCAGGACGTGCTGAGGCGAATCGCTGTTGCCGCGCGTTCGCAGCAGCGCCTCGAGCACGTCGATCTCGTCGAAGTTGTCGATCACGATCAACGCGACCCCTGCGGCCAGGGCGTACTCCAGCTCGGAGGAGGACTTCGCGTTGCCGTGCAGCAGGACCCTGCTCGCTGGAAAGCCCGCACGCAGCGCCAAGTGCAGCTCGCCTTCGGAGGCGACCTCGCACCACAGGCCCTCCGATGCGAATATCGACAGCACCGCCGTGCAGGGGAACGCCTTCGAAGCGAACACCACCTCGAGGTTCGCACCGGCCCCGGCGCGCTTGAACGCCTGCGCGCGCACGCGCAGATCCTCCTCACAGACGACGTAGGCGGGGGTGCCGAACTCCTTCGCCAGCTCGATCGTGTCGCAGCCGCCGACCTCCAGCCGGCCCAGCTCGTTGCGCCTGCTGCCGATTGGGAAGACGCTCGATAGCGCGGTCTCGATTGCCACAGCTCGATTATCGCTCGCTTCTGCGGTCTTTCGTCGGCAGCATCCATGTGGCGGGCTTTCTCGCCGCGTTCTGCCACAATCAGCGCATGGCTGCTCGCTCGAAGTTCGGCAAGGACACCGGCCTCCAGGTCCGGATGGTCTTCACGATGTTTCTGCTTGGGCTCGTCTACGTCGTGCTCGTGGGCGCGCTCATCGCCGCTGGCACCGCCGCTGTCACGATTGCGATCATCGCAGGGCTGCTGCTGCTCATCCAGCTGTTCGCCTCCGACAAGATCGCGCTTGCCACGCTTGGCGCGCGTCAGGTCAGCGTCGACGAAGCGCCGCAGCTGCACGCGATCATCGAGCGTCTCTGCGTGCAGGCGGACCTGCCCAAGCCCAAGGTGTATGTCATGAACACGCAGATGCCGAACGCCTTCGCGATGGGCCGCTCGCCGAAGTCCGCGTCCGTCTGCGCCACCACTGGCCTGCTGCGGATGCTCGATCCCCACGAGCTCGAAGCCGTGCTTGGGCATGAGGTCACGCACATCGTCAACCGCGACGTCATGGTCATGACGCTTGCCTCCTTCTTTGCGACGCTCGCCGCGATGGTCGCCCAGTTCGCCCTCTTCTTTGGCGGCGGGTTTGGGGGAGGCTATGGCCGAAACCGCGAACAGGAGGCGGGCATCGCGATGGTCATGCTCGTCTCCATTCTCGTCTATGCGATCTCGTTCCTGCTGCTGCGCGCGCTCTCGCGCTACAGGGAGTTCGCCGCGGACAGGGGCTCCGCCGTGCTCACGGGACGGCCGTCCGCGCTTGCCTCCGCGCTCATCAAGGTCACGGGCACGATCGAACGAATCCCCAGCCAGGACATGCGCAGAGCGGAAGGCATGAGCGCGTTCTTCATCGTCCCGGCTCGCGCCAAGAAGTCGCTCATGAACATCTTCTCTGACCATCCTCCGCTCGAGAAGCGCCTCCAGGCGCTCAGCCGCCTCGAGGCGCAGCTGCAGGGCACGAGCTCCTGAGCTCAGGCGTTCGCAGCGAGAAGATCGACTTCAACCCATGAGCCTCAAAGACATCCTCACTGGCCGACGCCAGGTCAAGGGGCCGGCGAAGGACAGGCTGTTCGCGATCACCACCGCCTACATCACCCTCCAGACCGAGCACGACACCCAGTCAACCGGGGCGGCGGCGATCGTCTTCCAGGCGCTCAGCAGCAGCGAGTTCGAATCGACCGTCAAGGAAATGGAGGAGGTCGTCAAAGCGACGGGCGCTGAGAGCGGCACCCAGGTCTCAACCGTTGACGACGCCTATGGCTACCGCTGGATGGTGCTCAGAAATCCCCAAGGCTCCTCGAGCGTCGAAGACCTCGCCGTCGGCATAAACGCGGTTTCGAGCTCCATTGAGGCTGCGGGATATGGGGAGCGCCTGCTCTGCGCCGTCTTCTCCTTCAGGGACAGCTCCGGTCAGCCCATCTACTTCATCTACAACTACAAGCGCGGCTGTTGGTATCCCTTCGTCCCCAAGGGCCACTCTCGCTCCTCCGGCTCCCACTCCAGCACCACGGGCGCCACCGCATCCTTCTCGAGCTCACAGGACAACCAGCAGCTGCCTGTCGACGCTGGCGAACGCTCCACTGAGCGCGAGCTTCAACTCAAGGCGCAGCTTGGCAGCGAACTGCCGCTCGAGCCGGAGCTCGAGCGGTGGTTCCCGCTCTGGGGCATTCCCATCTGACGGGCAAGCCGCCGTCTCGGTGCCGTGCCTCCGCGCCCGCTCACTGAGCGCGCCCGCTCAGCGCACCATCGCCCTCGGCGTGAACTCCAGCTTCAACGACTCCAGCCCGCGCGTCACGATGCCGCGTTCCACTGGCTGCCACCCGTCCGCGAAGCGCAGATCTTCGAGGTTGTCCAAGATCAGGTTCATGCCGATGCTCAGCATCGCTCGGGCCAGATGGGCGCCGAGGCAGAAGTGCCTGCCCGCGCCAAAGGCGACGTGGTTCGCACCTCCGGCGAACGCCTGACGAAACGCCAGGTCCTCCCGGTTGATCTCGAAGCTGTCGGGGTCGGTGAAGTGGCGAGGGTCGCGGTTTGCCGCGCCGACCAGGCACATGATCGTGCTGTCGCGTGGAATCTGCGCTCCATTCGAGAGGGTCACGTCGATCAGAGGCTCCCTCTGCAGGATCACGTTCGGCGGGGTGAAGCGCAGTGTCTCCGCGATCGCGCGCTCGATCAGTGACCTGTCGGCCTTCACGGCCTCCAGCTGGTCGGG
>JAJYUP010000123.1 GCA_021792455.1 Actinomycetes bacterium
GAGATCGGCGATGGGTTCGTTCGGGAAGGCACATCATCGGTGCCGAAGCTGCTTGTCAGCCCTGGTCCCTGGATCATGGTGTTGATGAGCGTTTGGGGAATCGCGATGCTGCAACGCGCCTTTCAGCGCGCGAACGCGGCGACGGTCTCCGCCGCGAGCACGACGGTGTCGGCGAACGGCCTCATTCTCGCGGGGGCGACCCTGTATGGCGAGCAGCTCGCAAGAGGTCTCGATCTGATCATCCTGCTCGTCGGGCTGGTCCTGTCCGCTGCCGGGGCGGTTGCATTGGTCGCAAGGGGATTCCTCGATGCACGCAGGCTGTGATGGCCTTCACGGGGGTGAGCAGGATCTTCACGCAGGCCGTGAAGACCTTCGCGCAGGCGGTGAGATGCGTTGGAGGCCATGAGCTCGTGGGTGGGGGCGGAGATGTGGTCTGATCGTCGCTTCAGTGCTCTCGGACCGTATGAGAGCGTACCGACATGCACGATTTGGGCTCGAGGTGCGATGAAAGCTCGTGAGTCGGTCTGGCAGAGCCTGCGGTGCGGCACCGCTGTGAACGGCACCATCTGCAGGCGGCCACGCTGCAATGCAGGCAGCCGAAGTGGAAGCTGCCGAACAAGGGTAGGCTGCCGATCCATGGAGGCACCTGAAGATGCGATGAGACTTTTCTCATCAGCACTGCGCTCTCTCCTTTACCTGACGAGTGAATGCTGCGCACGGTGCCGGCAACGATGAACCCCATCGACCCCAGACGCGGCCGCACCGCACGCGGCCCGATCGCGACCGCCTACCGCTGAGATGAGGATCGGGCTCGTCACAGAGGTGTTCCTGCCCGCCGTCGATGGCGTCGTCACGCGCCTCATGCGCACGCTCGAGCAGCAGCAGCGCTGCGGCGATGAGGTGCTCGTGATCGCGCCCGCCGGAGCACCTGAGCGCTACGCCGGCGCGAGAGTGCTCGGCATGCGCGCGCTCAGCCTCGCCCTCTATCCAGATGGGGTCGGATACCCGGACAAGAGGGTCGCGCTGCCCCAGCCGGCGCTGAGGAGGGCGCTGCGCGCGTTCAGGCCAGACCTCATACATGCCGTCAACCCGGTGCTGCTCGCGGCTGGAGCCGTGTACCATGCCCGCCGGGAGGGAGTGCCGCTCGTGGCCTCCTACCATGCCCACCTGCCGACCTACGCGCGCCTCTACGGGCTGAGCGCGCTCGAGGCTCCGAGCTGGCGGTACCTGAAAGCACTGCACAACCAGGCAGACCTCAACCTCTGCACCTCGAAGGCGACGATGAAGACCCTCCAAGATCATGGCATACGAAGGCTCGAGCTCTGGCCTCACGGCGTCAGCTGCACGCAGCCAGAGCACGAGCAGATCGCCGCGATGCGCAAGCGGCTGACGGGCGGGCGGCAGGAGATGCCGCTCCTCCTCTACGTCGGGCGGCTCGCGAAGGAGAAGCAGGTGCACCTGCTGAAGCCCGTCGCAGCCGGCGTGGAGGGCGCGGTGCTTGCAATCGTAGGCGACGGGCCGCTGCGCGGGGAGCTCGAAGCGGAGTTCGCAGGCACGGCGACGACGTTCGCCGGCCTGCTCACCGGCACAGAGCTCGCCGCCGCCTACGCGGCGGCGGACGTGTTCGTCTTCCCCTCCGTGACGGAGACCCTCGGCCTCGTGCTCGTCGAGGCCCAGGCGGCGGGACTGCCCGTCATCGCCTGCGACAGCCCCGTCTCGCGAGAGCTCATCACCGACGGCGCAAGCGGCCTGCTCTACGAGGCGCGCAACGTCCAATCGATGCTTCACGCGGTTCGTGCGCTCGCCTTCGACCCGGAGCGGCGCGCGAAGATGTCGGAGGCGGCGCGCGCATCGGTGCAGGAGGCGACCTGGGAGCGGGCGACCGAGGTCCTGCGCAGCCACTATCAGAAGGCGCTCGAGGCACATGGCGCACGGGTGCGGACGAGCAGGACGATCGAGCTGATGGCGGGCGCGAGGATGCGACGCCGGGGAGGAGAGAGATGAGAGTGCTCGTAGCAGGCGGAGATGGCTTCTGCGGTTGGCCAACCGCGCTGCACCTCTCCGCGAATGGACACGAGGTCGCAATCGTCGACAACCTCGCGCGGCGCGCGATCGACGAGGAGCTCGGCACCGACTCGTTGACCCCGATCGCCTCGCTGCAGGCACGCGTCGAGCGCTGGCGGCAGCTGAGCGGCAGGGAGATCGACCTCGAGCAGGGTGACCTCGGCGATCCCCAGCTCGTGCACGACCTGTTCACGGAGCTGCGCCCAGAGGCCGTCGTCCACTTCGCTGAGCAGCGCTCCGCCCCCTACTCGATGATCGGGCGCCAGCACGCGGTCTGCACCCAGGTCGGCAACGTCGTCGGCACGCTCAACCTCCTGTTCGCGATGCACGAGCTCGCCCCGAGCTGCCACCTCGTGAAGCTCGGCACGATGGGCGAGTATGGGACGCCGAACATCGACATCGAGGAGGGCTACATCGAGATCGAGCACAACGGCAGGTCCGACGTGCTGCCCTACCCGAAGCAGCCGGGATCCTTCTACCACCTCTCGAAGGTCCACGACAGCCACAACATCTTCTTCGCCTGCAGGACCTGGGGGCTGCGCGCGACAGACCTCAACCAGGGAATCGTCTACAACGTTCAGACGCAGCAGACGCGATCTGACCCGACGCTGCTGAACAGGTTCGACTATGACGCGGTGTTCGGCACCGCGATCAACCGCTTCTGCGTGCAGGCTGCTGCGGGGGTGCCGCTCACCGTCTACGGAGAGGGCGGCCAGACGCGCGGCTTCATCGACCTGCGCGACACCGTGCGCTGCATCGAGCTCGCGATCGAAACGCCTCCGCCTGCGGGGCAGATGCGCGTGATGAACCAGTTCACCGAGCAGTGGTCGGTGATGCAGCTCGCGCAGATCGTCTACGAGGTCGCACAGGAGATGGAGCTCTCTCCATCGATCGAGAACATCGACAACCCCCGCGTCGAGCTCGAAGACCACTACTACCACGCGAAGTGCTCGAAGCTGATCGACCTCGGCCTGCAGCCGCATCTGCTCGGCAGGGAGACGATCGCATCGCTGCTCGACGAGGCCGTTCGCCACCGCGACAGGGCACGCCTGCAGACGGTGCTGCCAGAGGCCAACTGGCGCTCCGTGCCATACTGGGGCAGCGAACCGGCGATCGCGAGAGACGCTGCGCTGCAGTCGGCGGCAGCTCGCTCCAACTCGCCCGCGAGCATGTGAGCAGGGGGCGCGGGCCGGTCGCTGACGGGTGGGCCCCTTCACTTGACCGAGACGGACGGCGACTCTCACAGAGGCTTTTGGAGCGCGCCGCACTCCCGCAGAGATTGGTGGGGTGCCGCGATCGCGCTCGTCGTGCTTTGCGGCCTCGGTGCGCTTGCGGCAACGAGCATCGACTTCGCCGAGCTGCAGCACGCCCTGGGCAAAGTGGACCTCTACCTGATCGGCGCCGGCTTTCTGTTCATGATCGGCGCGTTCCTCGCCCGCGGCGAGTCGTGGTTCGTCGTCATAGACGCAGCGCTGCCTGACGCCCACATCAGCAGGGTGCCGGTGACGAGGGCCCTCTTGATCGGGATGGCGACCTCATCGGTGACGCCTGGGCGGCTCGGCGAATTCGCGCGTGCATGGCTCGTCGCGCGCAGGCTCGGTCCTCCGAGGCAGCATCTCGTCGTCGTCGCAGGCACGCTCGTCGCGCAGACGCTCATGAACCTGCTCGCGCTCATCATCCTCACGGTGATCGCCCTGCTCGGGGGCGGCATCGCACATGGCAAGACCGAAGGGCTGCTCGCGGTCGTCGCAATCCCCCTCGGGATCCTGCTCGTCGCGTTCCTCGCGCCGAGCGCGCTTGCGAGGACCGCGCGCCAGCGCACAGGCAGGATCGCCTCCTCCGTCAACTGGCTCGCGGGGCAGATCGTCGCGGCGAGACGGGGGCTGTCCGCGTTTGGGCACCTCGCAAAGCTCTTGCACTCCGTCGGCGCGCAGCTCGGCGCCTGGGCGCTGCAGCTCGGCTGCTGCTACGTGACGCTGCGCGCATTCAACCTGCACGTCTCCGCCGCGCTTGCCGCCGCCGCCGGCGTGCTCGTCGCGACCAACCTCACGGCGATCGTGCCGATCACCCCGTCGAACGTAGGGGTCTTCCAGGCGGCGACGATCGCGGTGCTCGCAGGCTTTGGCGTCTCCGCCGGCGCGGCGCTCGCCTATGGTCTGGTGCTGCAGGGCATAGAGGTGGTCTCAGCGCTCGCGCTCGGCGGGCTTTCACTGATCAACGAGGGGGTTCCATGGACACAGCTCAGAAGCAGGAGCGGCGAGGCGCAGTGAGGGCGCTGCGCGGAGGTCACCGCTCGCAGGAGGGCGAGCACCTCAGGCACACGCAGGGCGCAGGGGCGAGACGATGAGCGCGCACACGACGCCCGAGAGCACGGGGGCGAGACGATGAGCACGCAGAGGGGGTGGCAGATAGCGGGGGCGAGCGCCCTCGTCACCGGGGCTGCGCGCGGGATCGGCGCAGGGATCGCGAAGCGACTGCACGAACGGGGTGCGAACGTCGCGCTCGTCGGGCTCGAGCCAGAGCGCCTCGAGCGGCTGGCGATGAGCCTCGGGGAGCGGGCGATCGCGATCGAGGCGGACGTCAGCGACCTCAGCGCCCTCGAAGGCGCCGTCGATGCGACGCTTTCGCGCTTCGGCAGGATCGACATCGGGATCGCGAACGCTGGGATCAGCTTCACAGGACCGCTGAGGACAGCGCCGGTCGCCCAGGTGGAGCGGACCTTCGCCGTCAACCTGCTTGGCGTGTGGCGGACGGACAGGGCGCTGATCGAGGCGATAGTCGACAGTCGCGGCTATCTGCTGAACGTCGCCTCGCTCGCGGCGGCCTCCCACGCGCCGATGATGGGCCCCTACAGCGCGAGCAAGGCTGGGGTCGAGGCCCTCACCGACGTGCTGCGGATGGAGCTCTCGCCGTTCGGGGCAGGGGTCGGCTGCGCCTACTTCGGCTTCATCGACACCGACCTCGTCAAGGCGGCCTTCGCGATGCCCTCCGCGGCCGGCATGCGGCGCAGGATGCCGGCGTTCGTGCGCAACCCTGCGCCGCTGTCGAAGGCGATCGACGCGCTCGAGAAGGGGATCGAGCGCAGGTCGGCCAGGCTGTGGGCGCCGAGGTGGGTTGCGGGGGCGATCGCGCTGCGCACGATCATCCAGCCGCTCACAGAACGTCAGGTGCTCTCCGACCCGCGAACGCTGCAGCAGGCGCTCACAGCCGCCGCCGAGAGCGGCGAGACCGACGGCCAGGACCCGCTGCTCGGCGTCGCCGCCCGCGCGCTCGAAGGGGAGCTCTGAGGCGTCGAGCAGGCCGCGGAGCGAGCGTCCACGCCCCGTTGACGGAGCGAAGCGACTCCGGGCCTTCCACCGTCCTCGAGGCGGGCGGGTTCGACCTCAGCCTCCCTCATGCCGCCTGCTCCCAGCCGTCGATCCGCAGGCTGAAGCGCTCGACGAGATCTGAAACGGTCTCAGGTCGCATCTCCAGGCCGTAGCGGCCACACAGCGCCGCAAAGGCCTCCGGCTCGACCTCGAAGGCGCGCATCTCCGCGACGCCGCGCATCTGCACGAGCTCCTCGAAGAAGCGCTCGAAGCCGGCGGGAGAGATGATCTCGAGGATCCGCGCAGGCCGATCGCCTGGGTTCCAGAAGGTGTGCCACTGCTCACGCGGCTTGAACACGAGGTCGCCCTCGCCTGCCCTCACGACCTGATCGCCCAAGAGCGCTCCCATCTCGCCTTCGATCACGAAGCTGTACTCGTCCTCTCTGCTGTGGCGGTGAAGAGGGGCGGCGAGCGAGCGCGGCGGCATCGGATGCTCGACGAGCGAGAACCGCTCACCCGCCTCTGAGCCATAGATGAGGAACCGGACCCCTATCCCACCGAGCGACCCCGCCTCGCCATCGGTCGGACCGAGAACCTTCACCTCGCCTGACTGCGCTTTCGCGTCCCCCATGCTGCCCCCATTTCCATCGAACATCACTGTTCATCGGAAGATAGCGCCATCCGAAGCGCATGTCAAGATTGGCAGGACACAGATGTCCGCCAAGGCTGCGAAACGTCCCTACCAGATGCGGCGCCGCGCGGAAGCGCAGGCGCGCACGCGACTGCGGATAACCGAAAGCGCCGTCGAGCTGCATGGCACGCTCGGACCTGCCCGCACCTCGATCAGCGCGATCGCCTCACATGCTCGCGTGCGCCGCGCGACCGTCTACCGCCACTTCCCCGACGAGGCCGCGCTCTTCGCCGCCTGCTCGGCGCGCTGGCTCGAGGTCAACCCGCTCCCGGACCTCTCCTCCTCACCGCAGGTTCGAGATCCACAGCTGCGCCTCCGCCGCGCGCTGCTCGAACTCTACGGCTTCTACCGCAGCAAAGCACAGATGATCGACAACCTGCTTCGCGACGAGCCGGCCCTGCCCGTCCTCACACCGCACCTCGACGGCTACCGCAACTACCTCCAAGCGGCGCGTGAGACGCTCCTTCGCGGCCGCCGGCTCCACCACGCTGCCCGCCGACGCACCAGTGCCGCGATCGGCCACGCGCTCGCGTTTGCGACCTGGCGCTCGCTCGCCGTCGAGCAGCAGCTCAGCGACAGTGAGGCTGCTGAGCTCATGTGTGGGCTCGTCGCGGCAGCGACGAGGCCGCTCAGGTGAGCGCGTCAGGCGTATGCCTGCTCAGCGCCCGCGCCGCTCCCACCCGAAGATATGCCACGTGCCGCCGTGGGTGCGGGCGTGCGTCTCGTGGCTGCCAAGGCCCCGCCCTCCGCGGTCGCTGACCCCGTGAACGGGCACCCGCTCCGCCGTCGGAGATCGTCTGCGCCGGCGCCGCTCTTCAGCGCTTCAGCTTGAAGTGCACAGCCCCGGTTGTGCAC
>JAJYUP010000124.1 GCA_021792455.1 Actinomycetes bacterium
CAGTCATTCTCGCCGGGATCCTCGGCCCTCTCGCGAGCGGCTCGCTGCGCGCAGCTCTCGCCGCACAGTCGGCCGGCATCGCGCTGCTCGGTCTCGCAGGAGCCTGGGTGCTCGCGTCTGGGCACCCGGTGGGCGCCGGGTTTCACGACGCGGTGCGGCCCGCGTTCGGAATCGACCCACTCAGCGGCTTCTTTTTGATCGTGATCGCCGGCGTCGGCGCACCCGCCGCGGTCTCCGCACGCGACGCGCTCACCGACGACGCCCAGGGTCGCGGCCTGGCGGTCCTGACCGGCTGCTTCCTTTTGGTGCTCGTCGGTTTCGTCTGTGCCCGGGACCCCAGCACGCTCCTCGGGTTCTGGGAGCTGATGACGCTCGTGCCCGCCGGTGCGATCCTGCTCGCACGCCAGGACCGTCAGGCGCGCCACGGCGTGTTCGTGTACCTCGCGATCACGCACATCGGCGGTGCGGGCGTGTGGGTGGCGGTGCTCGTGCTCGCCGAGCACGGCGCGCTTGGTGGACACGCACTCGGTGGAGGGCTCGCCGTGCTCGTGGCGTGTGCGGCTCTGCTCGGCTTCTGCACGAAGGCCGGGTTGATGCCCCTTCATTCCTGGCTGCCGCGGGCGCACCCTCTCGCGCCCGCGCACATCTCGGCGTTGATGTCGGGGGTGATGATCAAGCTCGCGCTCTACGGCCTGGTGCGCGTGCTGTTCGACTGGCTGGCGCCGCCGGGGCTCTGGGTCGGGATCGCCCTCATCGGGATCGGCGGGCTCTCGTGCCTGGGCGGCGTGTTGTATGCACTGATGCAACACGAGCTCAAGCGGCTGCTGGCGTTTCACTCGATCGAGAACGTAGGGATCGTGGCGCTCGGCCTCGGCGCTTCGCTGGTGTTCCGGGACGTGGGCGAGCCTGCGTGGAGTGCGATCGCGTTCGCCGCGGCGCTGCTGCACGCCCTGAACCACGCGCTGTTCAAGGGACTCCTGTTCCTCGGCGCGGGAGCTTTCACGAAGGCGCTCGGCAGCCTCGAGCTGGACCGTCTCGGTGGCCTTTTGCGCCGGATGCCCTGGACGGGCGCGGCGTTCACCCTCGGCGCGATCGCGATCGCCGGGCTGCCGCCGCTGAACGGGTTCGTCTCGGAGTGGATGACGCTGCAGTCTCTGCTGCACCTCGGCGTGAGCAGTCATCTCGGAATTTCGCTCCTCGGAGCGCTCGCGACCGCCGGATTGGCCGCCACCGCGGCGCTCGCCGTCTACTGCTTCGTGAAGGTGATCGGGCTCGTGCTGCTCGGCCTGCCGCGACGGCCGGAGTGCGAACAGGCACAGGAGGCGCCCATCGGGACGCGCGCCAGCATGCTCTTCCTCGCGGGCGCATGCGTGCTGTTGGGCGTGCTGCCCGGCCTGCTGATTCCGACCCTCGCCTCACTCGGCCCAGAGCATGCGACGCTGAGGGGCCTCGTCGCAGTGAACCTGCCGGGAACCGGGTCGCTGCCGACGCTCGCGCTCGCGCTCGGCCTGCTGACGCTCGTCGCGCTGCTCGTGAAGCTCGCCGGTGCGCGCCGCACGGCGCCCTCGCCGACGTGGATCTGCGGTCAGCCGACACCTGCCGGCCTGGCATGGACCTCCGCCGGGTTCACCAAGCCACTGCGACTGGTCTTGGAGTCGCTGCTTCGCCCGCGGCGCGAGAGCACGGTGATCGCCTCCGCAGGCGTCACACAGGCCGTCTCCCACCAGGCCGAGGTGCCGCACCTGTTCGACACGGTTCTGTATGGGCCGCTGGCGCGCAACGCGCTGCGCGCTGCGGCAGTCGCCCGGCGGCTGCAGTCGGGCAGCCTGCGCACATACCTCGTGTATCTGATTGCGCTGCTGGGGCTGCTGCTGGCGCTCGCTCGTCTCGGGCTGCTCGCGTGAGCCTCCAGAACGCCATCGCGGGCATCGTGCAGATCGCGGGAGGAGTGCTCCTCTCGCCGGCGATCGTCGGGCTGATCCAGCACACCAAGGCGCGGATGCAGGGCCGCCCTGGACCCTCGATCCGCCAACCCTACCGCGAGCTCGCCCGACTGTGGGGCAAGAGCACGGTCACGCCGCAGCCCCACACCGTGATCTACCTGCTCGCACCGGCGGTCTCGGCGGCAAGCGCGCTGATGGCGCTGGCGCTGCTGCCGACGGCAGGTCACGCACTCGATTTGGGCCTCGGCCACGACGCGCTCGTGCTCGTCGGGCTGCTGGCGCTCGGCCGCTTCGCCCTCGCGCTCGCAGCCTGGGACACCGGCAGCGGGTTCAGCCTGATGGGCGCCGGGCGCGAGCTGATGTTCTCGGCGTTCGTCGAGGGCCTGCTGCTGCTCGTGCTGCTGCTGCTCGCGCTGCCGCTGGGAAGCACCGACCTCGTGTCGATGAGCCACGCTGCGAGCCTGTCCTGGGTGTCGTTGCGGCCCGCCCATTGGGCGGCCGCCCTCGCGTTTGGCCTTCTGATCCTCGCCGAGACTGGACGCCGGCCCCTCGACAACCCCGACACTCACCTGGAGCTGACGATGGTTCACGAGGGGCCGCTTCTGGAGTACGCCGGGCGCGACCTCGCGTATCTGCAGTGGGCAGCGGCGGCGAGGCACTGGATCGTGCTTGTCCTCGGCTGCGAGCTCGTGATCCCGCACCCCGGCCCGTTCGTCGCCCAGCTCGCCGTGCTCGCGGGTGGCCTCGTCACACTCAGCCTCGCGCTCGCGGCGTGCGAGACGATGCAGGCAAAGATGCGGGTGCTGCGCGTGCCGCTCCTGCTCGGCTTCGGCAGTGCCCTGTGCGTGCTGGGACTGGCGAGCTGGTTCGCCGGAGGCGCGGGATGACCGGCGCCGTGACGTGGGGGCTCGTCGCCGGCTCGCTGGCGGTGCTCGTCGTGCGGCGGCGCTCGAGCGCGATCGTGCTGGTGGCAGCGCAGTCGCTGATGCTCGGGCTCTACGCGCTCACCCAGCACGCGCGCACCTCGACGGCGCTCGCGGTCGCGGGAGCCATCCTGATCGTGAAGGCACTGCTCCTGCCCGCGCTGCTGCTGGTCACGGTGCGTCGCGCACCCAAGGCGCGCCTGATCGAGACCGAGCCTCCAGCGCTCGCACGGCTGACAATCGCTCTCGCTCTCGCCCTCGCCGTCGAGCAGCTGATCCCACGCTTCGGCCTGACGAGCGCGGGCGTCGAACACGCAGCCGTGGGGCTGCTCGCGTTGGGTGTCCTCACCGCCGTCGTGCGCCGCGCGGTGATCTTCCAAGCGCTGGGGTTCTTGACGGCGGAGAACGGGATCTATCTCGCCGGCCTGTCGCTGCCCGGCGGGCTTCCGGTCTTCATCGAGCTCGGCCTCGTGTTCGACCTGGTCGCAGTGGTCTCTGTGGCCGCGGCGTTCGCCGCGAAGATCCACGAGCAGCTCGGCAGCGGCGACAGCTCCCTGCTAGAGGCGCTGCGTGAATGAAGCGCTGCTGATCGCCGTTGTCGCGGCGCCGGTCCTGGGTGGGCTGCTCATCCGTGTCCCGGGAAGCCCGGCCGGTGCTGACCGCGTGAACGTGCTCAGCGCTAGCATCACCGCCGCTCTGGCGCTGACCGCGAGCGTGATCGGCGCGCTTCACGGCGCCGGCGGCCTGCACGGCTCGTGGTTTGTGCTCGATCGGGCGGGTGCCGCCTTCCTGGCCGTGATCGCCGTGGTGGGATGGTGCAGCGCGATCGTCTCGCCCGCCTACCTCGCCGGGCAGGGCAAGAGCATGTTCACCGCCCGCCGGGCACGCGCCTGGTACTACACCGCGTTTCACCTCTTCTGGGCCGCGCTGCTGGCGCTCGCGCTGGTCGAGAATCTCGGTGTCGCCTGGCTGCTGATCGAGGCGACGACCGGCGCCTCGGCGCTGCTCGTCGCCTACACCGGCAGCAGGAACGCCCTGGAGGCGGGCTGGAAGTACCTGGTGCTGACGACATTCGGCCTCGCCCTCGCACTGCTCGGCATCCTCATCCTGTTCGCGAGGCTCGCGCCGCACGGCGGCAGCCTCGCGACCCTCGACTGGCAGAGCATCGCCCACCGCGCCGGCGCGCTGCCCCAACAGTCTGCGCTGTTCGCGCTGGTCCTGATCCTGACCGGGTTGGCCGCGAAGATCGGCTGGGCGCCCGTGCACAACTGGCTGCCCGACGCCCACAGCGAGGCGCCGCCCCCCGTCAGCGCACTGCTGTCCGCCGCGCTCCTGCCGACCGTGATGCTGATCGCCTGGCGCGTGGTCCTCACCCTCGGGACGGCCGTCGCCGGTCACCTCGCGCGGGATCTGATGCTCGCGTTCGGGCTTGCCTCGCTCGCATTCGCGATCCCCTTCCTGTGGCGTCCGATGGCATGGAAGCGGCTGCTCGCCTACTCGAGCCTCGAGCACATGGGGATACTCGCGCTCGGCATCGGGTTTGCCTCGCCGCTGGCGACCATCGGCGTCCTCGTGCATCTCGCCGGGCACGCGCTCGCGAAGTCGCTCGGGTTCTACACCGCGATGCCGCTGCTTGGACACGAGCCCTCGGCCAGCCGGCGAGCGCCGCGCGGACTGGCGCGCCTCAGCGCCCCGGTCGCCGCCGGGGTCGGGGTCAGCCTCGGCACGCTCAGCGGGCTGCCGCCCTCGCCGCTGTTTTTCAGCGAGCTGCTGATCCTGGCGGGTGGCATCGCCGCCGGCCAGCCTGTGATCGTCGCGCTCGCGGCCGTGCTGATGGCGCTCGGGTTTCTCGGCCTGGCTCACACGCTGATCGAGGCGCTCGCCGGCGATGCTCGCGGGCACCGCTGGAGAGCCGGCCGCACCGTGCGCCTGGCCAGGCGTCTGACCACGGGGGTCAGCCTCGGACTGCTCGCGCTGAGCGCCGTCGCATACCTGCTCGTTGGCACCGGCATCGGCGCGAGCTTGATGGGAGGTCTCGCATGAGCCGCGACCGCCAGGAGATCGTCCGCGCGCTCTCCCCGGCACGAACGCTCGCGATAGCCCCTCAGCGCTGGCGCGCCGAGTGCGAGCGTCACGCCCGAGACGGATGGCGCTTCTGCGGCCTGTTTGCGGGCGCCGCACGGCAGCCGCGGGTGAGCTGCATCCTCGCTCGCGGCGGCCGGGAGCTGGTGCTGCGCGCCGAGGTCCCCTCGGGCAGCATCGAGACGATCGTCGACCTGTTCGAGGCGGCCGGCTTCGACGAGCGCGAGGCGCATGACGCATACGGCATTCACTTCGACGGTCACGAGCCGCTGCGACCCCTGCTCGAGCACCCGAGCGACCCGGCGGCCTGGACGGTCCCGGTGCAGGGGCACGACCCCCACCAGGTCGCGGTCGGGCCGATCCATGCCGGGGTGATCGAGTCAGGGCACTTCCGCTTCACCGTCGTCGGCGAGCGCATCCTGAACCTCGACCTGCGCCTGTTCTACAAGCATCGCGGCCTTCAGGCCGCCGCGCAGGGCCGTCCCCTGGCCGAGGGGCTGTCCTACGCCCAGCGGGCATGCGCAGCGTGCGCAGTGACCAACACCGTCACCTACGCGCAGGCGTGCGAGTCGGCGCTCGCGCTCGCGCCCGACGCTCACCTGCGCCGCGCACGGACGCTGCTGCTCGAGCTCGAGCGCCTCTACAACCACCTGGGCGACATCTCCGCGATCTGCGCCGGCGTCGGGTTCGCGCCCGGCTCGATGGCGTTCGCGGCCCTCAAGGAGCGCGCGCAGCGCCTGAACCGGCGCCTGACCGGACACCGCTTCCTGTTCGGCACCGTCGGACTCGCATGCAGCGAGCTGCGGATCGGTCATGTCGACGCGCGCGCCGCACGCCACGAGCTGCGCTCCCTCGGCGATGAGGTGCGCGCCCTCTGGCGGGAGCTGCGGTTCGCCGCCTCGCTGCAGGATCGCCTCGGCGGCGTCGGGCGCCTGAGCCGCGACGACGCGCTGCGGCTCGGCGCGGTCGGCCCGTCCGCCCGTGCCAGCGGCATCCAGCGCGACGCACGGCGCGAAAGCCCGCGCCTGACCTACGCCGCCTTCACGCCCGTCAGCCCCGCGAAGCCGGGCGGCGACGTCGCCGCCCGGCTCGATGTTCGCGGCCTGGAGCTGGAGCAGACCCTCGCGCTGCTGGACGAGCTGCTCGACGGCAACCTCACGAGCGGAGGCGTCAAGAGACTCAGCGGCCCGCAGAGCGAGATCGGCGTCGGACGCGTCGAGAGCCCGCGCGGGGAGACCGTCTGCGCGGTCCAGCACTGCAAAGGCACGGTCGTCCGCTTTCACCTGCGCACCGGCTCCTACACCAACTGGCCCGCCGTCGCGCACGCCGCACGCGAGAACCTGCTGCCCGACTTCCCGCTGATCAACAAGAGCTTCGAGCTCTGCTACGCCTGCGCGGACCGCTAGAAGGCCATGTTCCTCCTGCTCGAGCGCCTCCAGCGTGCCCGCCGCGACATCGCGCTGCCAGCCCCAGCGGCCCAGGGGTCGCTCGCCCTGCGTCACGTCGACGCCGGCTCGTGCAACGGCTGCGAGCACGAGCTGGCCGCAACCGCAAGCCCCTACTGCGACCTGCAGAGATACGGCCTGAACATCGTCGCCTCTCCACGCCACGCCGACGTGCTTCTCGTGACAGGGGCGATCACGACGCGTATGGTCGGGCCGCTGCGCATCGCCTATGAGGCGATGCCCGAGCCGCGCCTGACGGCCGCGCTCGGAGACTGCGCAGTGGGGTGCGCCAAGATCCTCGGGGACCACACCCAGCTCGCCGGGCCGCTGGAGCAGATCCTGCCAGTCGACCTGCGCATCCCCGGATGCCCGCCAACCCCCCAGCAGATCGCAGACGCCCTGCTCGACCTGATGGCCGAGAACCGGCGACGGGGCAGAGCAGCCCGCC
>JAJYUP010000125.1 GCA_021792455.1 Actinomycetes bacterium
TTCGAAGTTGCTGGCGCAGCGGTGCATGTTCGAGGAATGCTTCACGAGGAATGCTCGAGTAACAGCGGATGCCCAAGTGGAACCTGACTCCAGATGGCCGCGCGCGCCGGGGCGCCTCACAGCGCGAGCGGCTGAGTCGAGCGCTCCGCCAACGTGCTCGGAGCGCGATGGCCAACGGCGACGAGGAGGCTTATCGGGCGGCCGTCAATCGCCTGGTGGAGCTCCATCTCGAGAGTCTGCGCGCCCGCGTTGCATCGCGACTCGCCAACAGTCGCCGCCGGAGCCTGATGCGCTGATTCAGGCGCTGTCCATCCTCGGGGACCGCGAGCGCGCGATCGTACTCGAACGCGCGGTCGCTGGCAGGTCTCCGACAGAGGTCGCCACTCGCCGGCGAATGACGCGAGCCGCCGTCGACACCGCGTACTCGCGCGCGCTCTCGAAGCTTCGCGGGATCATCGAACGGCATGCTCAGCTGTGAGAACCTCTGCGCAAGCCGCGACTCAAGGGTCGAAGGTGCTTCGATCATCGATCGTCCCGACCTCGTGTGCGACAGAGGCTGCGAGTCGGCGGCTCGTCGATGGCCGCAGATATGATGAGCGTCACCGGTTCGTCAAGGACAACAGCAGCGTGTACACGAGCTGCTTTACGGGATGGGTCTGGTGGTCATGATGAAGGTGGCTGGTTTCAGGGTTCCTGCGCGCCCGCGGCGCGCTCACAAGCTCGTTGCAGCGGTGCTCGGCTGCACGCTCGCGGCCTCTGGCGCGGCATTCGCGGCCACGGGTGGCGGAGCGCGCGCCACCCGTGCCGTCGCCCAGCGCGCGGCTGCGCCTCCAGCCGCCGTCCCACCGGGCGGGC
This sequence comes from Actinomycetes bacterium, assembly GCA_021792455.1. Lineage (GTDB taxonomy): Bacteria > Actinomycetota > Thermoleophilia > Solirubrobacterales > Solirubrobacteraceae > Palsa-744. Next base: position 856 of record JAJYUP010000125.1, read on the forward strand.
CTGCCATCGGCAGCGGCGCGGCGACGCCGTCCTCTGGGGCAGCCGACCTCATCTCGGCGCCCGACGGGGCCGACCTCGAGGCGTTTGCGGTGCTGCACCGGCCGCGTACGGCCGCTGACGTGGTGCCTGCACAGGCGCACGTCGTCTTCTCTGCGAGCTCCGGCGCGAACGTCAACCTCTCGCGACGGGTTCAGACGGCCGCTGGCACCGCATACGTGATCCCCGGCAACGGTTCGATGTGCCTGATGAGCGGTGCGGGCAGCGAAGCTCACCCCGGGACCGCCGGCGCAGGCTGCGTCCCGGACGCCGCAGCGGACGCGGGATACCTCGAGATGGAAGAAGGCGGGGAATACCGTGCGGGCGAAACAGAGTCTGCACTCACGTTCGTCTCCGGGCTCGTGCCTGACGGCGTCAGCGAGGTCACCATCCACCTCGCGAGCGGCAGCACGACCGTCGTGCCCGTCACCGAAAACGTCTACATGCGAGAGGTGCGCGGAACGGTGGCCGACGTCACTTTCGCAGGTCCGAAAGGCACGATGACGGTTGGGGGCCGCGGCTGATCGCACAGCCGAGGGCGCCCACCGGCATCATGACCGGCTCGCCAGCCTGCTGAGCTCGAGCGGCGCGGGACGCGCCGCTCACACCTCCACGACGACGGGCAGCACCATCGGCCGGCGGCGCAGACGGTCGTAGACGAGCTTTGCGAGCGCATCGTGCAGCATCTGGGCGAGCAGGTCGGTCTCGCGCACGCCCTCCTCCTGCGCGGCGTGCTGCAGGGTCGAGGAGACGGTGTCCCTTATCTCCCCCAAGAGCTCCCCCGCCTCGTCCATGAACGGCACTCCCCTGAAGATCACCTCCGGGTCGGCGACGGAGGTCCCGTCCTGCTCGGCGATCGTCACGACGACTACGAAGATCCCGTCCGCGGAGAGCATCCGCCGGTCGCGCAACGCGACGTCGGCGACATCGCCGATCTCGACGCCGTCGACGAACACCATTCCGGCCCGCTCCCGCTCGCCGAAACGCGCGCCGCGCTCGTCGAGAATCACCGGCAGGCCGTTCTCTGACTGGAAGATCGCCTGCGGCGGAATGCCTACGGCAGCGGCGAGCTCGGCGTGAATGCGGAGGCGCTTGTAGTCGCCGTGCACCGGCATCACGTACCGTGGTCGCGTCAGGTTCAGCATCAGCTTCACCTCCTCGGCGTGGCCGTGCCCTGAGGCGTGGACCGGCGCATCCTTGGTCGTCACGACATCGCAGCCGATGTGGTAGAGCCTGTCGATCGTCTCGTTCACGGCACGCTCGTTGCCGGGCACGGGCGTCGCGGAGAACACGACGGTGTCGCCTGCCTTCAGCTCGACCTGGGGATGGTCCCTGTATGCCATCCGACGGAGCGCCGAGAGCGGCTCACCCTGGGAGCCCGTCGAGATGATCACCACGCGCTCGTCTGGCCAGCTCCCAAGCTCGCGGCCCTTCAGCAACATGCCGTCTGGGATCGTGATGTGGCCGAGCCGTCGTCCGATCGCGACGTTCTTTCGCATCGAGCGCCCGATCAGCGCGACCCTTCGGTCCAGCGCACTCGCGGCGTCGATCACCTGCTGGACGCGGTGGATGTTCGACGCGAAGCTCGTCACCACGATCCGTCCTTCGCAGCGGGCAAAGGCCTCCTCCAGGTGCCTGCCGACGTTCGACTCCGACGGAGAGAAGCCGCGACGGTCGACGTTCGTCGAATCGCCGCACAGCAAGAGCAGGCCATCCCGTCCGAGCTCGGCGAGCCTGCTCACGTCAGCGGGCGGCCCGTCCACCGGCGTCTGGTCGAACTTGTAGTCGCCGGTCAGCAGCACGGTTCCAAGCTCCGTGCCGAGCGCAACCGCGCATGCGTCGGGTATCGAGTGAGTCATGTGGATCAGCTCGAGCGTGAAAGCCTCCAGCTCCACCTCTTCGCCGGTGTCGAGCCTCTGGAGATCCACCTCCTTCAGACCGTGCTCATCGAGCTTGCTCTCCGCCATCGCGATCGTCAGCGGCCCGCCGTACACCGGCGGGCTGGCGCCACGCTCGGCAAGCTCGCGGAGCACGAAGGGAAGCGCGCCGATGTGGTCCTCGTGGCCGTGCGTGAGCACGATCGCCTCGATGTCGCGCCAGCGATCGAGCACGCAGCTGAAGTCCGGCAGGACGAGATCGATGCCCACCATCTCCGGCGTTGGGAAGCGCAGGCCCGCGTCGACGATCACGATCCCGCCGTCGTGCTCGACGACGGTCATGTTCTTGCCGATCTCACCGAGCCCCCCGAGGGGGAGCACCTTCAGGGTGCTCATCCGAGCGTGCTCGCGGCAGGGCGCACGATTGGCAGGCCGTGGCGCTCGAGCATCGCGGCTACTGCGGCGAGCTCCTGCTCCGTGGCCTCAACCAGCGGCAGCCTCAGACCTCCGACGTCGTGCCCGAGCATGTTCAGCGCGGCCTTCGTGCAGGTTGGGCTCGCGGTCAGGAACAGCGTCTCATAGACATCCTGAAGCGAGGCGTCGATCTCGCTGCGCCGCTGCGGGCTGCGCGCCATCTCCTGCATCGCATCCCCGACGATGTGCGAGGCGACGAGGATCCCGCCGGCTCCGCCGATGTCGAGGGTCATCGCAAAGCTCGCGTCGTCGCCTGCGTAGAGCTCCAGCCCGTCGATCAGCTGCAGCTCCGCGCGATTGGCCTGCTTCACCCCCTCGACGTGCTCGATCTCCGCAAGCTCTGCGAGCAGGTCGGGCGGCATGTTCGTGCCTGTGCGGGCGGGGATGTTGTACAGCAGGATCGGCCTGTCTGTCGCTTCGGCGACAGCTTCGTAGTGCCGTCGCAGCCCCAGGCGCGACGGCCGGTTGTAGTACGGGGTGACGCTCAGCGTCGCATCGACGCCGAGCTCCGTCGCGGCTCTCGTCAGCTTCACGGCGTGGGCGGTGTCGTTCGAGCCTGTGCCCGCAACGATGCTCACCCCCTTTGGCCGCTCGCGCACCGCGAGCTCCACCAGGCCGAGGTGCTCGGCGTCGTTCAGAGTTGCAGCCTCGCCTGTCGTCCCGCAGACGACGAATCCTTCGGAGCCGTGCTCGGCGAGGTGGTGCATCAGCGCAACGAAGGCGTCGCCGTTCACCTGCCCGTCTGGGCGCAGCGGGGTGACGATTGCCGTCAGGACCTTTCCAAGCTGCATCATCGACGTCATTATCACATCCGCTGCTCACGCTCATCCGTCTCCCTGAACAGGATGTGCTCGAGCCCAACCAGAGGAGAGACCGAGAGCGAGCGGACCGCGCGTATCGCGAGCAGCACGCCGGGCATGAACGATCGGCGGTCCAGCGAGTCGTGCCTGATCGTCAGCGTCTGGCCGAGCGCTCCGAGGATCACCTCCTGATGGGCGAGGAGCCCGGGCAGCCTCACCGAATGGATCGGCGGCTCGCTGCGGCCGGTCACCTGCGCGATCAGCTGCGCGGTGCGGGCCGCCGTTCCGCTTGGCGCATCGAGCTTGCTCTCGTGGTGCAGCTCGATGATCTCCGCCGCCTCCATGTGCATCGCCGCCTCGGCTGCGAACCGCATCATCAACACCGCGCCGACCGCGAAGTTCGGTGCGATGAAGACGTTTGCGCTCCCGCTCCGGGCACACTCCCGCTTCAGCGGCTCGAGGTCGAAGCCCGTGGTGCCGATCACGACGTGGACGCCGGCCTTCACGCACTCGATCGCGTTTGCCACCGCGCTGCCTGGCCGGGTGAAGTCGACGAGCACATCGGGCTTGCGCCTCAGGGCGTCGGAGACGGTGCTGCCCAGGAGCGGGTCGGCCTTCGCCACGAGGCTCATGTCCTCTGCCGCGCTCACCGCGGCGCACACCGCCTCCCCCATGCGCCCAGCGGCGCCGGCCACCGCGACGTTGATCGGGGCTCGCACCTCACGCTCGCGTGCTTGTGCCTGCGAGGCTGCGCGCGCGCCCGCCTCTGCTCGCAGGCCTGCGCGCTCGCTCATGCTGCGATCGCCTCCAGTGGCGCGATCGCCTCGCGAAAGCGCGCCTCTCCAGGCCCGATCGCGGCCACCGACAGGCGCGCCGGCTCGAAGAGCTCTGCGGCAAGCTGCTTCAGCTCGTCTATGCCGACCGCGTCGATCCGCTCGATCATCTCCTCGACGCTGAGCAGCGGCAGGCGGTGGAGGACCGAGCCGCCGAGCCTCGCCATCCGTGCGCCGGTCGACTCGAGCGCAAGCACGATCCGACCCTTCACGCTCTCGCGCGCGCGGTGAAGCTCCTCCGAGCTTGCCGGTTCCTCGATCGCGCGCGACAGCTGGGCCAGGAGCACGGAGGTGGTCTGCTCGAGGTTCTCTGGGCGCGTGCCGACATAGACGCCGAACTCGCCAGAGGTCGCATAGGAGCTCGAGAAGCAGAACACGGAGTATGCGAGCCCGCGACGCTCGCGGATCTCCTGGAACAGGCGGGAGGAGGCGCTCGCGCCCAGCACCGCTTCCAGCACGCGCAGCGCGAAACGGCGCTCATCGTCGTGGGCGATGCCTTCGCCGCCGATGCACAGGTGGTACTGCTCGGTGTCCTTCTCACAAAAGAGCGTGCGCTGCTCGGTGTGCAGCGCCGAGGTCGCGAGGCGAGGCGGCGCGGGCAGGCTCGCTGCCGATGAGACCGCCATGGGCACCTCGGCTCCGGCGGCGGGAAGCACCATCGGGGTGACAGAGCGCGGCGCTTGGCCTGCAGCGGTGAGAGTCGGCGTCGTGGGGCTCGAGAGGCTGCGTGCGCGCAGCGCCTCTGTCAGCCTGACGAGCTCATCGTGATCAACCGATCCAGCGGCGGCGATCACGATGTTGCCTGGCGTGTAGCGATCTGTGTGATACTCGAACAGGTCCTCCAGGGTGATCTCTGAGACGGTGCTCGCGTTGCCGATCACTGGCCGACCGAGCGGATGATCGCCGAAGATCGCCTGCCCGAGCAGGTCGAAGATCCGCTCCTGGGGGTCATCCTCATACATCGCGATCTCCTCGAGCACGACCTGCCGCTCTGCCTCGAGCTGCTGCATAGCGGGGCGCCAGAGCATCTCGGCCATCACCTCGAGGGCCTCTGGGAGATGGCGGTCGAGCACGCGCGTGGAGAGCGAGGTCACTTCCCTGTCGGTGTGGGCGTCGAGCTCTGAGCCCATCGCGTCGAAGATCTGGTCGATCTCCTCTGGACGGTGCTCCGCGGTGCCGCGGAAGAGCATGTGCTCGAGCAGGTGGGAGATGCCCGCCTCAGGCGCGGGCTCGAGCGCCGACCCGGTCGCGACGAGACAGCCGATCGCGACTGAGCGCACCGTCGGCATCCGTTCGGTGATCACCCGGACGCCGCAGGGCAGCTCGGTCAGGGTGTGTGACTGCTCAGCGATCGCGGCCAGCCCCGTGCCGAGGGCGCCCTGACCCGCGCTCAGGCCGCCCCCTTCCTCCTCCCTCTGGGCGTCCGTTGGCTTGACGGCGCTCTCCGTCGCGACTCGACTTCGAGCCGGTGCCGACGGCGAGCAGCTCCTCGGCGCTCTTGCCGGCGACCTCTGGATCGTCGGCGAGACGCAGGCCGATGCGGCCACGCTCGCGGTCGACCTCGACGACGCGGACGCTCACCTCATCTCCGCGGCTGAGGACTTCCTCGACGCTGTCGACGCGACGCCCAGGTGCGACGTTCGAGATGTGCAGAAGCCCGTCTGTGCCCTTCGAGAGCTCGACGAAGGCGCCGAAGGTCGTCGTCTTCACAACCTTGCCCGTGTACTGGTCTCCGACCTCCACCTCCTTCATCATCATCCTGATGCGCTCGAGCAGCTGGTCTGCGAGCTCGCCGTTGGCCGAGTAGATGAGCACCTGGCCCTCGTCGTTGACGTCGATCTGAGATTCGAACTC
>JAJYUP010000126.1 GCA_021792455.1 Actinomycetes bacterium
TCCGGTGACCGTCCCCGATGTGAGCGACTGAATCTCTGGTGCTTCCATCGCATCTCCTTTCCAAGTCGGCGATGCCTGTGGTGGGCCTACCGTCGAAACGCCCATGGACCTCCTGCCAAGTCGCCTCTCCGATGATACCGAGAGGGAGCGTGAGGCGGGGCAGTCGAAGGCGGCGGCGGCGCGGCGGGGCGGCGCGGCAGGGCGGCGCGGCAGGGCGGCGCGGCAGATGAGCGCTTCCGGCAAGCTGCGGCTCGCGCTGGCGTCCTGAACGCTGCTTTCCTGTCAGACTCCGGGCGCGATGGATCCGTTCACGGTCTCAGCGGTGATCGATGCGCCCCGGGAGCGCGTGTTCGCGTTCCTCGAGGATCTCGCGAACCATCCGAGCTTCACCAACCACTACCTCGTCGACTGGCACCTGACCCGCGAGGATCCGGTGGGGCGGGGTGCGGGCGCGCGGTTTCGCGTGAAGGCGCCAGGCAACCGCTTCAGCTGGTGTGACGTCACGTTCGTCGAGGTGGAGCGGCCGCGTCGGATCGTAGAGGTCGGGCGGGGCGGCAAGGCCAACCGCGTGCGGATGGTCGGCGTCTATGAGCTGACCGAGGCATCCCCCGGCAGCACGAAGGTTTCGTTCACGCTGCAGACAGAGCCTGCGACGATGTCCGACCGTTTGATGGAGGCCATCGGCGGGCGTGCCTGGCTGAAGAGCAGGAGCGCGAAGGCTCTGCGCCGTCTTCGGGCGGTGCTCGAGGGGGTCGAGCGGGCGGGGCAGCGCGTGACGGTCGCCTCCAGATAGACTCCCGGCTCGCATGCGGATGAGAGGAATCCCGACGACGATCGAGGCCGCGAGAGATCGATATCGAGTGCGGCTGGCGCAGCGTGCGAGGCGGCCGTTGGCGGCGGTCGCCGCCCTGCTGACGGGGCTCGTCGTTGCCGCATGCGGCAGCGCGAACGTTCCTGTGACGACCGGCACCTACACCGGCGAAGGTGGCGTGGGAGCGCCCTATCTCGAAGTCGGCTCCCTCGTGTACGAGGTCCAGATATCTCGCGCACTCAACCCCTACAGCGCTGAGGATTCCGCCTACCTGGAGGGCGTGCCGGCGAGCGAGCGGGAACTGAAGCCGGGCGAAGAGTGGTTCGGTGTGTTCATCAAGGTGTGGAACGAAACGAAGTCCCCCCACCCTGATGTGGGCGACATCACGGTCTCCGATACCGAAGGCAACGTCTACCACCCGATAACCACGGAGAGCACGAACCTCTACGAGTATCGGCCAGGCGTCGTCGAACCGAAAGGCGAGGTCCCACAGCCGGGCTCCACCGCCTACTACGGCCCGACCGGCGGCGCACTGCTGCTCTACAAGATCAAGCTGGAATCGCTGAACAACCGGCCCTTGGAAATCAACATCCCCTCGCCGACGGACCCCCAGAAGGTGGTGGCGAAGGCCGAACTCGACGTCTGAGACGGCAGCGAGGCGCAGCGGGAGGGCGAGCCTGTGCTGGGCCTGTGCGCACCTGCGGGCTGCGCGTCATCAGGTTCGAGCCGGCAAAAAGGCGGCAGGCTGGGCCCGTGCGCACGTGCGGGCCGCGCGGCACGGGAAGCAACCCCGCGGCGGGCCTTCGTGCAGGTGGATTCCCTCGTCGGCTCGGCTTCCGGGCCGTGCTGTCAGGCTTCTCGGCCGTGCAGTCAGTGTCAGCCGCGCAGGTAGGATTCGAGGATCTGTTTGGTTGCGGGGGCGGCGCTTTCGGCACCGTAGCCGTCTCTGACCATCAGCACGGCGAGCGCGATCTTTGGCTGCAGCGCGGGCGCAAACGAGGCGAACCAGCTGTCTGTGCTCGCCTTTGAGCTCGGGCATGAGGATCCTCCTGCTGCCGCTTCTGAGGAGTGCGTTTCCGTCGCTTCGCTCGATGATCCTTCCGGTGGGGTGCAGCCCGGTGGCGTGCCCAGTTCGGCGGTGCCCGTCTTGCCCGCTACGAGCACTCCCGGCACTGCTGCGTTCGGCCCCGTGCCTTCGCGTACGACCGCGATCATCATGTTGCGCACCTCCGCGGCGATCTGTGGGCTGGATACGCGGATCGCGTGGGGCGTGGCGTCCAGCGTCAGGGTCGGCTGGTGGCGAATGCCGCCGTCGGCGATCGTCGCTGCTATCACCGCCATCTCGAGCGGGCTTGCGAGCACTTCGCCCTGACCGATTGCGGAGGATCCGATCGCGAGCGCACCGCCGATCCTGCTTGGCGGCGGGATCGTGCTCTCGGCGGCGCCAGGGATGCCCGCCGGGTGGTTGAAGCCGTAGCTTTCCGCGGCCTCGACGAGCCTTCTTGCGCCGAGCTTCACCCCAAGCGGCGAGAAGACCGAGTTGCAGGAGACGGCGAAGGACAGGAGAAGCGTGCCGCCGCAGGACTCCGATTCGGCGTTGTGCAGCTTCACGCCTTCGAGCACGGCATAGGTTTTGTAGGGGAAGGTCGTCTGCGGCGTCGCTATGCCGCTCTTCAGGATTCCGGTGATCGTCACCATCTTGAATGTCGAGCCTGGCGGCTGCAGCGCTGTGAGGCCGATGCCCGCGACGGCGAGCACCTGACCTGTGCTCGGCTGCAGCGCGACGATCCCCCCGTAGTGGGCGCCAAGCGCCTTCACCGTCGCTTCCTGGAGGCGCGCGGATATCGTCGTGTGAACGGGCGAGCCCGCCTTCGGCGCGGCGCGCGCGATCACGTGCCCCCCTGCGAGCAGCACGCCTCCGGGCCTGCCGCGAAGCTGCGCATCGAATATGCGCTCGAGGCCCGAGACGCCGACGATCGCGTGCGTGGGGACGCCTTCGGCTTCGAGCTGCGCACGCTCTTCCGCGGGCATCGGGCCGATCGATCCGACGATCGGGCTCGCGGCAGGCCCGAGAGGAGACGCGCGTTCGCCCGCTGAGACCGCTTCGCCGCTTGCGAGCACCGAGCCGCTGCGCGTCAGCAGCGGGGCTCTCGGCGGCATCCGCATGCGGCGCGTGAGCCTCTCGCCGATGCTGAGTCCAGGGAACTGCAGCGAGGAGCTCCAGCGGATCCTCGTCTTGCGCCCCGTGCCCGTGAAGTGGAAGGCGAACGTCCGCCTGAGCGTCCCGAACAGGTGCGTGCGCACCGCGACCGGCGCAAGCACGACCTGATGGGCGCTGACCTTGGGCTTGCCGGCGGGCTTCAACGAGACCACCGTCGCTGTTCTGTTCGCAATCCTGTAGAGCGCAGCAAAGGACCTGAGCGAGACCCGTTCCCGCGCGCGGGGGTCGATGTCGGCATACATGCGCGCATAGTCCCCACTCGCCCAGGCGCGGACGAACGTCGCTGCGAGCGTGCGCCTGTAGGGGGGCGCACGTTCAGAGCCGAGTGTGATCCCGGCTGCAAGGGCCGCTGCGAACAGCAGCAGCAACGCGAAGGTGCGCGCTCGGCGGCGTCTCACCCTGCGCGGGGTGGACCGCCGGCGCCGATGGGTGTCCTGCGGCTGCAGCGGAGGCTCCCGCCGGCGACGAGGTGCGCCGCTGGAGGCGCTCAGAGCCTCACCTCGATCGGACTGGCTGCGTCGCGCACAACGCTGAACGGTAGAACATGCACGTGACGGTCCTCGACTGGATCATCGTTGCGTTCTCGGCGCTGCTTGCGTGGGTCGGCTACCGGCAGGGTTTCATCGTCGGCGTCCTCTCCTTCGCCGGATTCGCGCTCGGCGCCTTCATCGGCACGAGGATCGCGCCTCTCGTGCTCCCACACGGCGCCGCTTCGCCATATGCGCCCGCCTTCGGGCTGTTCGGCGCACTGCTCGCCGGCGCAATCCTCGCGAGCGGGCTCGAGGGCGTGGGCATCAGGCTGCGCAAATCCCTGCCGCTGCCAGGGCTCGGCCTGATCGATGGGCTGCTCGGGGCGCTCTTGAGCGTCGCGATCGTGCTCGGCGTCGCATGGATCATCGGTGCGGTCGTCGTGCAGCTGCCAGGTGAGCGGCAGCTGCGAGAAGATGTGCGGCGCTCAGCGATCCTCGGCGCGCTGAACCGCGCGCTGCCGCCATCAGGCCCGATCCTGAACGCACTTGCGCGCCTCGATCCGCTTCCGGCGATCGCCGGCCCCGCGCCGAATGTCGCGCCTCCGTCGGCGGCGATCGTCGCGAAGCCTCAGGTGATCGCCGCTTCGCGCAGCGTCGTGCGGGTCATCGGCACAGCCTGCGGCCTCGCGATCGAGGGGTCTGGTTGGGTCGCCGCACCTGGCGAGGTCGTCACCAATGCCCACGTCGTCGCAGGCGAGCACGACACGACGGTCGAGGTGGGCGGGTTTGCGCCGAACCTCCCAGCGGTCCCGATCGCGTTCGATCCGACCGATGACGTCGCGGTGCTGCGGGTGCGAGGGCTGCCGCTTGCCCCGCTGCGCTTCGCCCGCGAAGCGGGCGAAGGCGACGCCGGCGCGATCCTCGGGTATCCAGAAAACGGACCATTCGCGGCAGAGCCGGGCCGGATCGGTCGCACTGAGCAGGTGATATCCGAGAACGCCTATGGCGAAGGGCCGGTGACGAGGCTGTTGACGCCGCTGCGCGGACTCGTCCGGCCAGGCAACTCCGGCGGCCCGCTCGTGAACGCGAACGGCAGGGTGCTGACGACCGTGTTTGCGAGCACGACGGGAGGCGGCGTGCCTGGGGGTTATGGGGTCGCGAATGCAACCGTTGAGAAGGTTCTTGCAGGCGCGCGCGGCGAAGTGAGCACGCAGCGGTGCACGAGCGGATGAGCAGAGGGCGCCGCCGCCGCCGATCTGCCCTCTGAAGGGCAGGCGCGATCGCCCGCTGGCGAACTCGCTACGCTGACCGCCGTGTCGAAGACCCTCGTGATCGCAGAGAAGCCATCTGTCGGGCGCGACCTCGCGCGCGTGCTGCCAGGCCCGTTCGAGAAGAAGGAGGGTTGGCTTCAGTCGGAGGAGTGGATCGTCTCCTGGGCCGTCGGCCACCTCGCGCAGCTCGCTGAGCCTGAGGGCTACGACGCGAAGTACAAGCGATGGCGGATGCCCGATCTGCCGATCGTGCCGAAGGTCTTCAAGCTCGCGGTCCGTGATGAGCGCTCCCGCAAGCAGCTGACGGTCCTGAGCGCGCTGTTGCGGCGAGAGGACGTCGAGCTCGTCGTGAACGCCTGCGACGCCGGGCGGGAGGGCGAGCTGATCTTCGCTTACCTCTACCAGGTCGCGAAAGCGAACAAGCCTGTGAGGAGGCTGTGGCTGAACTCGATGACGGCGAGCGCGATGAAGGAGGCGTTCGCGAACCTGCGTCCCGCCGAGGAGTTCGCAAAGCTCGAGGAGGCGGCCCGGTCACGCTCAGAGGCGGATTGGATCGTCGGCATGAACGCGACGCGGGCGGCGACGATACGCCTGAAATCCTCCTTCGATGGCGCGGTCTCCCTCGGCAGAGTGCAGACGCCAACGCTTGCGATAGTCGCGCGCAGGGAGGAAGAGATAAAGGCGTTCAAACCAGAGCCGTACTGGCTGGTGGACGCGGAGTTCGCTGCGGTCGGCACCGAGGGCGAGCACAGCGCTCGGGGCGCGGCTGGGAGAGCCGGCGGCCCCGCTGAGGCGGCGGGCGGCCTCGCTGACGACGGGGAACGCCGCTACTCAGGCCGCTGCCATCTCGGCAGCAACCCCCGCATCTCCAGCGAAGCGGAGGCGAGTGCGATCGTTGCCGCCTGCGAAGGCAGGACAGCGCAGATCACGAAGCTCGAGTGCAAGCAGCAGCGGGACAGGCCGCCGCTGCTCTATGACCTCACCTCGCTGCAGCGTGAGGCGAACACGAAGTTCGGGTTCTCCGCGAGGCGCACGCTCGCCGCCGCCCAACGGCTCTATGAGGAGCACAAGGCGCTCACCTACCCGCGCACGAACTCTCGATGGCTGACGAAAGACATGATCGGCGAGCTCGTGCCGATCGCGCGAATGCTCCGCGCGAGGCCAGAGTACGCGAAGGCGGCGGCGTACGTCGCGGGGCTCGACGTCCTGCCGATTGCGAGGGTCGTCGACGACGCGAAGGTGACCGATCACCACGCGATCATCCCGACGCAGGCGGAGCACGACCTCGAGCGCATGAGCGAGGACGACCGCCGCATATACGACCTCGTCGTGCGACGCTTCCTCGCCGTCTTCCACCCTGAGGCGGTGTTCGAGAACACGCGCGTGGAGACTGCGGTGCGCCACGAGGGTGGGGCTCACGTGTTCCGGACGAGGGGGAGGGTGCTGCTCCAGCCCGGCTGGCGCGGAGTTTACGGGGAGGGCTCGCCGCAGTCGGCAGCCGATCGCGAGCACAGCGGCGATGAGGATGAGGGCGCGGATCAGCAGCTGCCGAAGCTGCATGAAGGCGAGCTCGCGCAGGTGCTCAGCGTCGGCAGCGAGCGCAAGGAGACGAAGCCGCCGCGGCGATACACCGACGCCTCGCTGCTCGGGGCGATGGAGACGGCGGGGAAGCTCGTGGAAGACGAGGAGCTGCGAGAGGCGATGAAGGACTCTGGAATCGGGACGCCTGCGACGAGAGCGGCGATCATCGAGCGACTCATCGAAGTCGGCTACATCGAGCGGGATGGGCGCGCGCTCGTTGCGACGGAGAAGGGCTGCAGCGTCGTGCGTCTGCTCGACGCCCATGCGCTCACCTCCCCTGAGCTGACGGGCAGCTGGGAGCGGCGTCTCGGCAGGATCGAGCGCGGCGAGGATTCACGGGAGCGCTTCATGCACGACATCGCGGACTTCGCT
>JAJYUP010000127.1 GCA_021792455.1 Actinomycetes bacterium
CTATGAGCATCGATCGACCACCGCTGAGCGGCGACGCGCCGGCGGCCAGCGCCGGCTTGCGCGGCTGCTGCGCGATGAGATCGAATGACCCCGTGATGAGCTGCTGATGCTCGTCGCCCTCTGCGCCGGGAGGCTGCGCAAGTGCGAGGGAGAACACGAACGCCTGCTCCCGGCGGTGATTCGTGCAGGCGGCCAGACGTGCCGCAAGCGGGCTTTCGCAGATGCGCTGCAGCGCAGAGGCGATCTGCGCCGCCTGCGAACCGGTGATCGTGACACCGAGCTCGAGTGCTGCCTCAGCGGCCTCTCGCGGAGGAGGAGCGCGCAGCCTCGTGAAGTCCATCCGCTGGAGCAGCAGGTGCATGATCTGACCGCGCTCACGCGCCCGCAGTGCAGGCCATGATCGCGGTGCAGCATCTCGGCCGTCGCGCCGCTCGCGAAGCAGGAGCACCCGTTCGAGGTAGTGGCGATAACCACAGCGCTGAAGCTCGGATATCGCGGTGTAGCTGAGCGCTTTGGCAAGGATGGGAACGAGCTGCGCCTGGGCGTCGGGCCGGATCGGCTCCGAAGGCGAGCGCCGTTCCAAAGGCGAGCGCCGTTCCGAAGGCGATCCCTCCTCAGCCGGATGGAGGCTGATGGAGACAGGCGTGAGCGGCATCTGCCTCAGCACGGTGCCGGCGTTCGATGGCCTGCTGAAGACGCACACAGGGCCCTGAGGTTGACGAACCTCCTCGGCGCCATCCTGAAGCAGCTTCGGAAGATCATCCAGCAGCTCGCCTGCGATCCACGCGATCGGCGGCGCATCGTCACTCTGAGCGGGCCAGCGTGCGAACCGCACCGCGCCGCTGAGCAGCAGCCTGCGCTTCGCACGCGTCATCGCGACGTAGATGATGCGCTGCTCCTCCTCCGCTTCAGCGCGCTTGCGCCGGTCCCTGAGCTCGACGTAATCGAGCCCAGGCTCGGCGCCGTCGGCGCCGAGCCTCCAAACCATCAACCCGAGACGATCCCCATCGACGAGCAGTTCGGGCGCGTCGCTGTTCGGCGACCTGCCGAGATCCGCAACGCAGACGACGGGAAACTCGAGGCCCTTGGAGGCATGGATGCTCATCAGCGCGACGGCATCCCTCTGCCCGTCCGCTGCGGGAGCATCAGGCTCACGGTCGCCGCCCCGCCGAATGATCTCCTGGACGTGCTCGAGAAACGCGCGCAGATCGCGCCCCTCGCTCGCCTCGAATGCCGCCGCAAGCCGCATCAGCTTGCGGACGTTGTGATGAAGCAAGCGCTCGCCGCTCTCGCGGCGCGCGAGCGGATCGAGCCGGCCTGCGTCAGCGATCGAGTCGGCGATCAGTCGCGCAAGCGGGCGCCCCCTCACGCACCGACGGCGCCGCTCAAACCGCTGCACGAACGCGGCAAGCGCCTGCTGATCGGCCTCCGGCAGCGTGAGGCTGCCCCACTCCCGCACGACGCGCCACAGCGCTCCGCTGCGAACGGGAGCGGCGGCGACACGCTCGCTGATGATCACAAGCGCATCGAGCGATAGGCCAACGAGCGGGCCCGCCAGCGTGCTGATCAGCGCAACCTCGTCGTGAGGGTTGGCAAGCGCGCGAAGGTGGCACAGCAGGTCGGCAACCTCGGTGTCGAGCCAGAAGCCGCCTGCAGCCGCAACCGTCGCGATCCCGTGCGCCGCGATCGCCCGCTCGTAGACGGCGATATCCGTGGTGGAGCGCAACAGCACGGCGATCTCACCCGCCGATGCCTGACCCTCCGCGATCAGCTCCGCGATTCGCTGCGCGAGCAGCCGTGCCTCCGCCGCTCGCCAGAGCGTGGCGTCCGGCAGCCCCGCGGCGATCGCCGCGGCCAGATCGGACTGAGAATCCCAGCCGTCCTTGTCGGTGAGCAGGACCTCGACGGGGTCGGCAGGCAAGTCCGCGGCTGCGTGCAGACGTTGATACCGCTCGCCAAACAGCTTGGAGAAGACGCGGTTGACCGCCTCTGTGATCGATGGCGCACTGCGGAAGTTGTGCGTGAGCGCAAGCGTCGCGCCCCGCGCGTGCAGCTGCTCAGCGCGCTCCCTGAAGAGCGCCACGTCAGCGTGTCTGAAACGATAGATGGCCTGCCACTCATCGCCAACCGTGAAGAGGTTGTCGGACTGAAGGGCTTCAAGGAGCGCGAGCTGGCGGGGATTGGTGTCCTGGAACTCGTCGACCATCAGCATGTCGAACCTCTGAGACCACGAGCTGCGCACACCCTCATCGCTGCGCAGCAGCGCAAGCGCACGCAACTCGAGGTCGTCGAAGTCGAGCGCGCCGGCACCGCGCTTGGCCTGCCGATAGGCATCTCGAAAGCGGTGCAGGAGCACGCGAAGCACAGAGCAGACCTCGACGGCGAGCTCCTGTGCCGATGACGCCGGGCCGCTCGATGCTGGGAGCGCGCTCACCGGCGTGGGCCCCATGGGCGCGAGGCTCGCAGGCGCGAGGCTCGCTCGGTCGAGGTCGGCCGGCGCGAGGCCCGCTGGATCGAGGTCGGCCGGCGCGAGGCCCGCTCGGTCGAGGTCGGCCGGCGCGAGGCCCGCTGGGACCGGCAGCGTCGGCTCCTCGACCCCCTTGCTGCGCAGCTCGGCGTAGCAGTCCAAGACGATCTTGCGCAGACGCTCTGCGCCGTATGCGGCCAGCACCCCGACGGTCTCGTTCGTGATGTCGTCGGCGAGCAGCCCTGACAGCGCCTGATCGAAAGCGGCGCGGCGCAGACGCTCTGAGACCGCCTGCTGAAGTATCGAGAACCCTGGGGTGAGACCTGCCGCGAGCGCTTCAGCAGCGAGGATCTGTGCGCAGAAGCCATGGAAGGTGCCGATCGGCGCGCCATCGACCTCCTGCGCCTGCTCACCCATGCGGAGCTCGAGCAGACGTGAGCGCAGGCGGTGCTTGAGCTCCGCCGCCGCCCGTTGAGTGAACGTGATTGCGAGGATCCTGCTTGGGGCGATGCCGTCGAGTGCGACCGCGCTGACGAACCGCTCGACGATTACCGCGGTCTTCCCGCTGCCTGCCGCCGCTGAGAGCAGGAGCGAGCCCCTGCGCCTGCGCACCGCCTCCTGCTGCTCGCTCGTCAGCCCTGCCGAAAGCGTCCTGCCCTCGCTCGCCGCCGCGTCGCCCTGCAGCTGTGATGATGCGGTCAAAGCTCGCACCTGCAGATCGACGGGTACCTGCACCCGCCCCGCGGCGTGCAGCTGTGAGGCCGGGGCTGAAACGCACCAGAGCGCGCCTCGAACGCCGCTGCACGCGCCTGCGCAACGGCCGCCTCGATTATCTCCTGAACCTCAGCGGCGCTGAAGCGGTCAGTCGACACGGAGCTGAGCTGAAGGCCGGCGTCCGCGACGATCGCCCCCCTTGCGCGGAGGTCACCGCGCAGAGGCTGGTAGAGACCGGCGTGCACCGGCCTGCCGAGGAGGTCTTCGACTACGCGCATGTACAGCGGAACCTGGAGCCTGCCGGTGAGCGACCACTTCGCTCCGGAGTGCTGAGCGCCAACGCGGCCGCTCTTGTAGTCGTAGACGACTGCAGCGCCATCTGGAGCGAAGTCGACGCGGTCTATTCGCCCGCGCAGCAACACGCCATCGCCGAGCTCCCACGCTGGCAGGCTGCGATGATCCTCGTCACACTCCCCACCCTCCCCCTCCCGATCGAACCCGAAGGCGAGCTCGAGATGCGCGGGCTGAAGCTCGGCTCGCTCGCGCGCGACGTGGTCGAGGTAGCGCTCGAGATCGCCTTCGAGGCGACGAACCGTGAGCGCGTCACCCCGCGGAGCGGGGAGCAGCTCCTGCCGTGCAGCGCGCCGATGCAGCGACTCGCGAACGAGGCGCTTCGCGGTGGTGAGAGATCGAGGGGTTATCTGCGCGGAGCCTGTGCGCTCCCTGACCCCTTCGAAGACCTCAGCGAGCACCTCGTGGGCGAGCCCGCCCGTGAGGACTGGTGGAGGATCCGGCTCGAGCTCGCGCGCAGAGAGCATCCGCTCCACAAGCCACCTCGTCGGGCACTGCACCCACTGCTCGAGCGAGGAGGCGGACCAGAGCACGCGATCCTGGAGGTGTGCGAGCGCGCTCGGCTGCTTCAGAAGATCGAAGAGGCGACGCGCCGGGGGTGCAGACCGCAGAGAGGGACGATCTGGGAACGCTCCAGCAACGGTCGACTCGGCAGCCGCTGGCTTGCAGGTCGCACCGCCGACGCGGCTGCGACGCTCCCACAGAGCCTCTGCGAACGGCTCGCAGATATCCGTCACGAACAGCGACGGAGGCGTCGGATTGCCATCGTCGTCGTTTGCGTGCCAGCTGACGAACAGCCGCTCCTGCGCGCTGGAGACCGTCGCGTAGAGCAGACAGCGCTCAGCAGCGAGGCTGTGTCGGCGCCGCGCGAACGCCGGGGCCGCGAGCGACTCTGCGATCAGCGCCCGCAACGGCTCACTTAGCACAGGGTCAGGACTCGCGCGCGCAGGAAACACGCCTTCCTGCAGCCCGCAGAGCAGCAGGGCCCTCACCCGCCGCGCGCCGATCGCAGCTGGGTCGCACACGGACACGATGCCAGCGCGAGAGCGGCTCAGCGCGGGCAGCGTGATCTGCTCGAGTGCGGAGACGATGCCTTCGCTGCCCCCAATCGCCTCCGGCATCGCCTCGCAGGCGTGCGCGAGCTCCTCGAACGCAGCGAGCGCCGCCGTGAGCGCGCGCGCATCCTCAGACTCTTCAGGGTCGAGGATCTCACCCCGACGGCGGCGGGGCGTGGAGAACAGTCGAAGCAGCTCCTCGCGAACGCGTTGAAGGAATGCGCCGGCGCCGCGCCCTGCGGCACCTGCAAGCGCATCGACACCCTTCAGCGCCCAGTGCTCCTTCTCCCAGATCTGCATCGCCTGAGCGCCGTCCTCCACGCCGCTTCGCAGCAGACGCTCTTCGATCGCATCAGCGAACTCGATCCGTTCGAGCACCGCTTCGCAGCGCAGCCACGCAAGCAGATCGGCGGCGTGCGCTCTGACGGGCAGTCCAGCCCGCGCGCAGGCGCACCTGCAGACGCCAGTGAGCGCAGCGCCGATCGCGGTGTCAACGAAGGGCACTCCGAGCGCGATCTGGTGGGGAACATCGAAGAAGGCAAGCGCTTCACCAAGCTCGTCCGCGATCGAAGCTGGGCTGCGGTGCACGATTGCGATCTGCTGAGGGTCGAATCCTTCGTCGATCAGACGACGCACCGTCGAAGCGAGGAGCTCGAGCTCCGCCCGCTGGGAGGCGCCCTCGATCAGATGCACCGCTGCGCCGGGATCAACTCGTCTGCACTGGGGCTCGAAGATCGCCCGCTCGAGGTGATGCAGCGCAGCACGCGCCGGCGAAGCGCCAGCGTCGTCGTGAGGCGGCAGAGCGAGCTCAGACGCACCAAGCGCACGCAGCTGCTGGAAGACAAAGCCACGGCCATCGAAGGCGACCCGCCCGTGCTCATAGGTGAGGCAGACGGTGACGGGAGCATCGACGATGACTCCAAGCGTCTCGATCGCATCGATCTGCAGGGCGGTGAGATCGTCGAACCCGTACATGAACACAGGTGTGCGCCCCCAAAGGCTCGGCGTCTTGCGGACAGCGTCGAGTGCCGCCCGCGCTCGAGCGTCTGGATCGCTTCTCTGCAGTCGCCTCAGGACCTCGAGGTAGCGCTCGTGGATCGTGAGCAGCCCGATCTGCGGGGATCCTTCGAGGCCGCCCTGCTCGAGCGCCCGACGGATCTCCTCAGGCTTCAGGCCGGCCTGCTCGAGCTCGCCGACGCCTGCTGCGAGGATCGGCCCAATCCTCGTGCTGAGCGCCTGCGGCCACTGTTCGCAGGCGAGCGTCCCAAGGATGCGCTGCCGCGCGAGAGATCCAAGCGCCTTCGGCTGGGGAAGCGAGCTCGCCGCGCGCGCGGCGAGCCGGTCGATCAGCCCGGAGAACAGCAGGACCTCTGCGCTGCAGACGGGCCCCGCCGCCGCGAGCTCGGCAAGCCAGCGGTCTCGAGCGTCGATCGTTGGAACGAGGAGGATCGGCCGCAGCCCAGCACGCTCGTTGGCGCGCAGCTGCTCGAGCAGCACTCCCGCCTTGCCAGCGTTCGCAGGCCCGGTGATGAGAGATATCGGCATCTCCCGGCAGCTCTTCGCGAAGCTCTATGCCGCTGTGCGCTCAGCGACCTTCTCTTCGAGCTCCTCGCCTTCAGCCTCCGGGGGCTTCACGCCCTCCTTCGCCCACTGCTCGTTGAACTCGACACGCCACCTTCCCTCAGGGGTCTGCTGCAGGGCGAGTCGCGCCCTGAAGCTGCGGCCGCTGCGCCCGCGGAAGCCGGTGACCGGCCGCGAGGTGTATCCCGTCTTTATCAGCTCCTTCGCGATCGCAACGGGAAGCTGCTTGCCCGCCTTCTCCTTCCAGATGACGAATCCGCACCCTGGATCGTCCCGACTCCAGCAGGAGTAGCCCTTGCGATTCTCGACGATCTCATGCCCGCACACCGGACACGGCCCGAGGCGCGCACGCGGGATGCGGACATCTTTCAGCTTGACGTCGAGCTCTTTCACGGTCTCCGAAGCGAAGTCCGCGATGTCGTGCATGAAGCGCTCCCGTGAATCCTCGCCGCGCTCGATCCTGCCGAGACGCCGCTCCCAGCTGCCCGTCAGCTCAGGGGAGGTGAGCGCATGGGCGTCGAGCAGACGC
>JAJYUP010000128.1:0-5537 GCA_021792455.1 Actinomycetes bacterium
GCTTTCAATCGCGGTCAGAGTCAGACTGCCAGATGCCTTGGCCTGCGAGCCGAAGCCAGCGATCGTGCCCTGCAGGCGGTCGAGATACGGTCGCACCTGAGAAAGCGCCTGGTAGCCGCCCTGGAGCTGCTGGGCGTAGCTCGTGGCGCGGACGAGCATGAGCACCACGGCGCCAAGCTGCGCCAGGTGACCGGCACCGGTGACGTAGAGTCCCCCGAGGCCGGCGACGATGAGGATGATCGCAAGGCTCTGATAGACACCAACCGAGAGCCCGCCCATGAGCTGGTAGCGGAAGAAGGCCTGCTGCGCGGCGTCGATCAGGGCGCTCCCCCGCCTGCGCACCGCATCGGAGACGCCGAAGACGTGCGCCTCCTCCGCCAGCCGCACGGACTCGCTGATCCCCTCGGCATGATCCATGTTGGTCTGTGAGAGCTCGCGTGCGGCGCGCCCGCCGAGCAGCGCGATCGGTCTCAGCACGCCAAACAAGAGGACCGCGAGCGCGAGGATGATCAGCGCCACCAGGGCGTTGAGCGCGAAGGCGGTCCCGACGAGGGCGAGCAGCATCGCACCGCCCGACAGAGCGCTGATCACCTGCACGACGACCTGTGTGGCCTGATTGACCTGGTCGGTCATGAGCTCCTGCAGGTGACCCTCGTGCTGCTGGGACTGCGCGGACCAGGACGCCCCGATGTAGGCGTCGAAGAGCTCTCGTCGAAGCCGTGCCTGCACTTCGGAGGAGATCCTCGCGGGCAGCCAGGCAACCACGATCCGCAGCACCAGCCGAAGCCCCGCGAGCACCAGCGCGATCAACAGCGCGGTCCCCACGGTGGTGTCCCTGCCCAACGGTCCAAGGCTCACGGTGAGCCGATGTCCACCGGTGACCATCGCGGCCGCCACATCGGCGACGAGGGCGAGCACGCCGGCTTCCACCAGACCCGCCGCCACCGAAGCGCCGACGAGGGCCGCGACCGAGCCGAGACGATCACCACACAGCGGGCGCAGACGCCGCCACGCGCTGCGGAGCGTGCCGCTCCCGGTCGATACGCGGTGGCTCAGACCGACCACCGCTCCCTGCTCACGTCTGCAGGGTTGCTACCGCCGGTCGCAACCGGATGGTTGCATGCGTCGGTACGGACGGTCCTCGATGCGCGGCGCCACCGCGAGCACCCGATCACTGGGTCGAGGCGCCGGCACAGGCGCACCGCACCCCCACGGTCGTCGCTCAAGGCGCGCGCAGCCACGCGGAGGCTGAAGCCCGCGGCGAGCGCGCACATGCGGGCTGCTGCCGTAACGAGATATCTTCGCGGGTCCGCAACCGTCGATCTCACCGCTTGGATCGAGAGCGCAGGCCGCAGGAGGCCAGGGGCAGCGTGACTTCCGACGGCGAGCTGGTAGATCGCTGCCTGACCGGCAAGCCGCGCGGGCGCATGGCGAGCGATCACGAAGCACTGGTTCCACTCAGCGTCTGTCTGGGCGCGCAAGGTGGGGCGTCCGCGACAGTCCTCATCGAACCGCTCGGCCGGAAAGTGATCGACGAGTATCGCCGGGTCGTAGATCAGACGCCATCCGTCAGCGCGAGCGCGCAGGCACATTCCAAGCTCCCAGGCGACCTGCGCCCCGGATCCCTTGAGCTCACGGTCAAGCACCCACAGCTCGCGCCTGAGGCTGATGTTTACGCCCTTCAGGACGTGCACTTGCCGCGCCAAGCCCGGACCCAGGTGGTGGTTTCCTGCCACGCGGCCAAACCACGCGATGCGGCCAACCTCGCGCTGCGCTCCCCAGCCACGATTGGATCCCGGCTGCGTGGTGCCATCCCAGACCAAGTCTCGGCCGCCGACGCCGCCGACATCTGCGGCGTAGTGTCTGAGCATCCGCTCTATCCAATCGCGGTGAGGGACGGCGTCGTCGTCCGTTTGCGCAATCACCGCCTCCGAGCATCGGCCAAGTGCGGCGTCGATCGCCCTGATCACGCCGGGCCCAGACACATCTGCGATCTCCAGATTCGCGAGACCTGTTCGCAGGCGCTCCACGCATCGACGCGTGCCCTCGTCGGAGTGCCTCACGGCTACGACTACGCGTGCCGGCGCAACGGTCTGACGGCTCAGTGCTCGCAGGCAGCGCGCAAGCGCCTCTGGCCGACGGTAGCTCGGAACGATCACGGCAACCGACAGATCAGGCATGATCGCCGCCCGTAGACGTCCCGAGGGGGATGACCTCGCCTGGCGCGGTCGCGCGTGCTCGGCGCGGTCGCGGGGCGGTCGCCAGCCCCGCAAGCGCGCACTGGCCGTCCACCCACCCGAGCGTGAGCCAGACCAGCGCGATGATGAGGTACTGCCCGCCGTTGAGCCACTGCAGGAATGTGACAGCGAGGATCCCGAGGGCGGCGATGGCGGTGATGCTGCGGCGCTCGCGCGCAAGCCGGTAGGCGGCGCTGAGGCCATACCAGGCGATCGCGATGTAGAGGCCGAGGCCGATGAAGCCGGCTGCGACGGGAGCGTTGCCAGGGTCGACCTCGGTGCCGGCGACGACGCCGCCGAACTTGCCTGCGGCGTTGGTGATCGCGCCGACGCCACGGCCAAGCGGGTCTTTGACGGCGGTGGTGATGCCGTTGAGCATCTCTTGCAGGTGGCCATTGAGCGTCGATTCCGAGCCGAACGGTTTGCTCAAGCCCCCCGTCTGATGCGCGGTCAGCGATGCGAGGGCGCCGCCTTCTTCGGAGGTCGGGGCGATGCTGCCGACGACCGTGGGCAGCAGCGCGAGCAGGACCGCTCCGACTGCGAGCGCAGTGCCGATCCTGATGCGCCTGCCCGCGCAGAATGTGAGCCACAGCGCAGCAAGCGCGAGCACGACGATGCCGCGCGAGGACTCGAGCCACAGCGCGACAGCGAGCAGCGCGAATGCAGCGAGCGAGCCGAGCAGCCGCGCGGGGCTGCGGGCAACCGCGCGCCAGGCGAGCAGCCCGACCCCGAGCAGCGCGGCGTATTCGGCGGCAGAGACGGAGGTGCCAAACGCCCTGATCGCGTTTCCGACATGGAGTGCGGCATAGCCGCTTTCTGCCACCCACGCCGCATCCCAGCTGGGCAGCCCGGAGAAGGTCTGCATGAGGCCGTAGAGCGCCGCGAAGATCGCAAGCACGCCAAGCAACCGGACGAGCACGCCGAACGCGTGCTCGTCGATGAGACGCCGGCCCGTCCAGAACGCGAGCATGGGCAGCACGACGAGCATGAGCCCGCCAAGCCCGACCGAGAGGCCGCCCTGCAGCGGGTTGAGCGCGCTGAGCGCGAGCACTGCGGTGAGCGCGAGCACGCACTTGGCGAGCGGCGTGAGACCACGCAGCGCCCCCTGCTGGGAGGCGATGAGGAACAGGACCACCAGCACAGCCGGTGCTATGAGCAGGAGCGGATCACCGAAGGAGCCGACTCCGGCGCCCGCGCTCGTGAGCAGGCGCCTTAGCAGCCCGAGCAGCACGAGCCACCCGAAGAGCGCATACACCGCGAGGCGGGGCCGGACTATGGCGCAGACGAGCATCCCGAAGGCGATGACGAGGGCGATCGTGTCTCTGGAGAGCGTGGGGCTGACGATCGCGCGCCCGGCGATGACGCTGGCAAGGCAGGCGCCGATGAGCCCGCCGGCGATGGTGAGCGTCCGCGATCGCTGCAGGCTGAGCGCCGCCGCCCTCACGCGAGCACCTCTCCGCGCCTGCCGGCCGGTTGGGCGCGCTCTGAGAGCAGCGACCTGTAGAGCTCCATCACAGCCTCCGCCGAGGCCTGCCAGGTGTACCGTTCGCTGCGCCTGCGCGCCGTCTCGCCGAGCGCTCGGCGCAGAGCCGGATCGAGCGCAAGCCTGCGCAGTGCATCCGCGATGCTCGCCGGCTCTCGCTCGACAAGGATTCCCGCCCCACCGTCGCCGATCAGCTCGCAGAGGCCATGCACGGGCGTGGCGATGACCGGCAGCCCGCACGCGGCGGCCTCGAACGCGACGAGGCCGAAGGTCTCGTAGAGCGACGGCAGCACGAAGATGTCAGCCGCTGCGAGACACCTCTCGACATCGCCGCGGGCCCCAAGGAACGAGACCGCCTCCCCCACTCCGAGCTGGCGCGCCAGCCGTTGGAATCGTCTGCGGTCACCCGCTCCCACCACCCACAGGCGCAGGTCGCACCCCGTCTCGCTGCGGGCGCGTGCGAGTGCCTCGAGGACGACCGGAAGGCCCTTGCGGTCCCAGTCGCCTCCGACGAAGATGGCGAGAGGCTCCTCCCCGAGGCCGCTGGCAGCCCGCAGCTGGCGCCTCGCAGCGGGGTCGGGCCGAAAGCGGTCGTGATCGACGCCGTTGGGCGTGATGTGAACGGGGATGCCAGGATAGAGGCGCGAAACCTCCTCGCCGACGCCGCTGCTGACGGCGGCGAAGGCGGCAAGGCGGCCCGGGCGGTAGCACCAGCGCTCCCCGGCGATGGCGAGGGTGCGGGCGAGAGAGGTGTTGATGCGTCTCGGAAGCGGAGCGCGCTCCGGCGCAAGCCCACCGGCGATCTGGACGAAGCCGGCACTGCAGAAGTGGATCGAGGCGACGTCGACCGGCCGCGGCGTGATCGCCCCGACAGCATGGATGAGGTCGACCTCAAGCCCGCGCAGGCAGTTGGCAGCGCGGATCCAAAACAGCGAATACTTCAAGGGAAACGGGCGCCGCGGGACGCTCACCCGGTGCCACGCGGGCACGCAGCCGCGCAGCTCGGACGCCAGGGTCGCCGCCACAATGGTGACGTCGAACTCGTAATGCGCGCGCCGTATGAGCTCTCCACAGACGCGCTCCATACCGCCACCGTCGTGGATGTCGTGGGCCACCAATGCGACCCGAGGCCTGGTCTCACGCGGCGCGTCCAGACAGGAGCGCGAGCGGACCTCGCCGGCCGACGCGACCACACTTGTGGCCATTGATCGAACGAGACGACTCGTCATCAGCACGGGACATGGAGCAGTCGGAGCGTCCCGCCTCACCCCGTCTGCGCGCTTGCGTCCACGTCCCGCACGGGTCGTGGTTCCCACAGGCCTCAAGCCGCAACCCTCAGATCCACGCAGGATGCTTCACGCCCAGCGCTCTGTCTGCCGACCAGCTGGATGAGCGCGTCGGATATCGCTCCGCAGACCGTCTGGGCCCGAAAAAGTCTCTCCGACTCGCTTCGCGCAGGCGCTCTCAGGGCGTGGGCGTCCTCCCGCAGCGCCCCGAGTCCGCGTTCGATCGCGTCTGCGAGCATCTCAACGGCACCCACGGGAGTCACGTGTGCAACCGCTGGCGCGACATTCTCCGCCGCCCCGACCTCGCTCGTGGCGATCCAGTGCCACCGGGAACCAGCCCAGAACGATCGCTCGCGATCGACCAGCGGGTCGCTCATCGGCGCGGGCGCAGCAACAGCCAGGGAGTCTGGCCTGTGCGCATCTCGTCGGTTGCAAGAGCGCGCTGTGGGCCTGTGAGCATCGCGAGCTCTCTTGATCCTTGGTCACTCGCCGATCCTCCTCGTGACCAAGCCCACGTTGTCCGAGTACCGC
>JAJYUP010000128.1:5547-6684 GCA_021792455.1 Actinomycetes bacterium
AGCGACCCAAACGAAAGCTTCCGCCATGTCAGACTCGTGAACTTCGGAAGCACACCATCGACGTAGAAGAACCGCGGCAGCGCAAAGCCCGCCTCGCAAACAATGCGCTGAAGGTCGGTACGTGTCAACGCGGTGATATGCGCGGGATACTCGGTCGGGCCAAACGCGTTGAAGTGTCCGCGCACCCAAAGAGACAGCAGCGAGCGGATGCTCTCGATGTTAGGCGTGGTCATCACGACGACGCCATCAGATTTCAGAAGCCTCTGCCATTCCCGGACGGCGTGACGCGGATTCTCCAAATGCTCGAGCACCTCCACCGCGATGACGGCATCCAGGCAGCCGTCCTCCAGTGGGACATGTTCATTCAAGTCGCACCGCAGCCACTCGACACCGTCGCCGATCGAGCCTGGGAAACGCACAAGGTCGGCAGCAACGATGCGAGAGAATGAGCCAGAGCGCAGCAGCCAGTCCGTGATGAGCCCGCGCCCCGCGCCGAAGTCGAGCACGGCTCCCCCTTTGGTATTCGCGAGCAACTGCTCGAACGCCGCGGCTGCGATTGCGGATGACGAGGTACCCCCAGAGCACATCGCCGCCTCTCGCCTCCAATCTGACAACCGGCACTGAGCTGTCACGGGGCGACACCTCCCGGATGCTCCCCGTACGCAGCATGTTTTCCGTTCGCCCCAACACAGCCGACCGTTCGCTCCATCCCACCCCGAGCCTGAGTGACGTGCGCAAAGAACCTCTCGCACATGACATCCTCGGTGTAGGTGGCAAGGAACCGCCGCTTTCCCGCCTCGCCGATCTCTCGCCGCAGGGCACTTGATCCAACCAGACGCTCGATCGCCTGCGCGAGGTCGGCGGGCGAGCCGCTCTTGGCGAGAATCCCGCTGCGTCCATCCTCGATGATCTCGGCCGGGCCGCCGCCGTCGACGGCAACGACCGGCACGCCCTCCGCCATCGCCTCCAAAAGGACGATGCCGAACGGCTCGGGGTCCGAGGCGTTGACGAGCACGTCCATGCTGCCGATGTAGGGCCGCGCATCGGGAACATGCCCGGTCATCGTCACCTCACCCTCGAGGCCGAGCTCATCCACCAGGCTGGGCAGTGAGCTCGCGTACTCGGGTGAGAGCCCGT
>JAJYUP010000129.1 GCA_021792455.1 Actinomycetes bacterium
AGCATTTCGACGTGCTGATCGTCGGTGCGGGACTGTCCGGCATCGGCGCCGCCTGCCACCTGCAGGCCAGCTGCCCCTCAAAGACCTGCGCGATCCTCGAGGCTCGTGGTCGCATCGGAGGCACGTGGGATCTGTTCCGCTACCCGGGCATCCGGTCGGACTCGGACATGTACACGCTGGGATACTCGTTCAAGCCGTGGGGAGGCGCCAAGTCGATCGCGGACGGGGCTTCGATCCTCGACTACATCCGCCAGACGGCGCAGGACCATGGCATCGATCAGCAGATCCGCTTCCACCATCGCGTGGTGCGCGCGGAGTGGTCGAGCGCCGATGCGCGCTGGAGCGTCGAGGCGGAGCGCAGCGACACGGGCCAGACCGTGCGCCTGAGCTGTGGCTTTCTGTTCGTGTGCAGCGGCTACTACCGCTATGAGCAGGGCTACACGCCGGACTTCCAGGGCGTGCAGCGGTTTGCGGGGCGCATCGTGCACCCCCAGCGCTGGACAGACGACATCGACTGTGCGGGCAAGCGGGTGGTCGTGATCGGCAGCGGCGCAACGGCGGTGACGCTGGTGCCCGCGCTCGCGCACAGCGCCGAGCACGTGACGATGCTGCAGCGCTCTCCCAGCTACATCGTCGCGATGCCCGAGGAAGATCCACTCGCCCGCCTGCTGGGCCGCTTCCTGCCAGCGGGTCTCTTCCATCCGATCATGCGCTGGAAGAACGTGCTGCTGACGATGTTGATCTTCGAGCTCAGCCGTCGCAGTCCGGGGTTGATCAGGTCGTGGATCCGCAAGGGCGCGGAAAGGCAGCTTCCAGCCGGATATGACGTCGCGACCCATTTCAATCCCGCCTACAACCCATGGGATCAGCGGATGTGCCTGGTGCCGGACGGCGATCTCTTCAAGGCGATCCGCAGGGGCGACGCCTCGATCCTCACCGATCGCATCGAGACGTTCACGGAGAACGGCATCAAGCTCGCCTCGGGCGCGGAGCTGCAGGCCGATCTCATCGTCACCGCCACCGGCCTCGATCTCCTCGCGCTTGGAGGCATGCAGCTCGTCGTCGACGGACGCGAGATCGAGCTTGGCAAGACGACGACCTACCGGGGCATGATGATCGGGGGCGTACCGAACATGGCGTTCGCGTTCGGCTACACGAACGCCTCCTGGACGCTCAAAAGCGACCTCACCTGTGAGTACGTCTGCAGGCTGCTCAATCACATGGATCGGCGGGGCTGCCAGCGGTGCACGCCCCAGAACCGAGATCGCCCGATCACCGCCCAGCCGTTCATCGACTTCTCCTCAGGCTACGTGGCACGCGCGATCGACCGGTTCCCAAAGCAGGGCTCGAAGGCGCCGTGGCGGCTCCACCAGAACTATCTGCTGGACAGGCTGAGCCTCCGTTTCCGTCCGATCGAGGACGGCACGATGCGGTTCTCACGCGCCGAGCCGGCGCACCAGAACGGTGAGGCGCAGCTCGGGCGAGCATTGCCCGTCGGCCAATGTTCGTCTGCGTCCCGATTCGACAGCGTCGCGGGCCGATGAGCGAGAGTGCCGTGCGCGAGATCGCCAAGCTGCCAGGGCCTCCCCGGCGCGCGATGCTTGCCAACATGCGGGAGGCTGACAGGGGTGCCCTGCACCTTGCCGTGGAACGGTGGTCTGAGCGCTACGGGCCGATCTTTCGCTTCGATCTCGGCCCGCGACGGATCGTCGGCATCGCCGACACGGATGCGATCAACGAGGTGCTGCGCGACCGTCCGCATGGCTTCGGACGCTGGCGGGAGATCGGGCGCGTCTTCGAGGAGCAGGGCATGCCGAACGTGTTCTCGGTAGAGGGAGCGGACTGGCAGCGGCAGCGCAGGCTCGCCGTCACCGCGCTGAACTCCAACCACCTGCGGCGGTACTTCGATGTCGTGCGCACGGCCGCCGAGCGTTTGGATCGGAGGCTCTGCGATGCTGCGCGCGGCGGCGAGTCCTTCGACATTCGCCCGGTGCTTCGAACGTTCACGACCGACGTGATCACCGCGCTCGCCTTCGGTGTCGATCTGAACACGCTCGGCCAGGACGGCGAGCAGCTGCAGGCGCACACGATGCGGGTCTTCCAGATGGCCGCGCGGCGCCTAGTCGCCCCCGTGCCCTACTGGCGCTGGGTCAGACTCCCGGCCGACCGCGCCCTCGATCGTTCGCTCGCCGTCGTGCACCGCGCGGTTGCCGGCTTCATCGAGCAGGCGCGTGCACGGATGGCAGCGCGGCCGGAGCTGCTTCAGGCGCCGGAGAACATGCTCGAGGCGATGCTCGCCGCCCAAGCGGAGGACGGCTCCTTCAGCGAGCGCGAGGTGGTCGGCAACACCCTCGGCTTTCTGCTCGCCGGCGAGGACACCACGGCCTACACGATGGCGTGGACCATCTGGCTGCTCGCCTGCCGGCCACAGATCCAGGCGCGCTGGGCGAGGGAGGCGCAGGAGGTGCTCGGACAGGCGTCGGTCCCCGTCGACTACGAGGCGATCTCGCGACTGCGCTACGGGGAGGCGGTGCTGCGCGAGTCGCTGCGCCTCGAGCCGGTCGTGCCGATCCACCTGGCGCAGGCGCTGGCGGATACGGTCTTGCTGGACACCC
This sequence comes from Actinomycetes bacterium, assembly GCA_021792455.1. Classification (GTDB taxonomy): domain Bacteria; phylum Actinomycetota; class Thermoleophilia; order Solirubrobacterales; family Solirubrobacteraceae; genus Palsa-744. The sequence goes on from JAJYUP010000129.1 coordinate 2,616, forward strand.
ACATTCCGGCGGGCACTCGCCTGGTGCTCGTGAGCCGCCTCGCCGGCCTGCGGGCTGTGAGTCGTGCAGGCGAGCTCGACCCCGAGCGGTGGCTCAAAGACGATGCCGAGAAGCAGCAGACAGGGCGCGCCTCCGGCTCGAGGACCGGAGGCGCGGCGCCCGACCAGAAGTCGTTTCTGGCCTTCGGCGCCGGCCCACGATTCTGCCCCGGGCGCAACCTCGCGTTCCTCGAGGCGAAGTGCGCGCTTGCGATGATCGCGAGCAGATTCCAGGTCGAGCTCGACCAGAGCGCCCCTCCGGTCCAGGAGTCTCTGGCCTTCACGATGATCCCAAAGGGGCTGCGGGTGCGGTTGCGGGAGCGCGGCACAGACGCGCAGCGGCCGACGCATGTCTCGGCGGGCGTCGCTGAGGTGGGCGGCGGGGCGTAACAGGAAAAGGCAGCCAAGACGAAGGGAGGCCCGGCATGGGCGCACAGGAGAACAAGCAGACGGCGCAGGCTGGCTACGCCGCATTCAGCAGCGGCGATGCGGAGGCCGCGATGAGCAGCGTCGACGAGTCGATCGAGTGGACAGTGCGGGGCAACAACGCTCTCACCGGCACCTACCGCGGCAGGCAGGCGGTCGGCGAGCTGTGGGGCAAGTTCCTCGCACAGGGTTTCCGCACCTCGCCCCACGACTTCATCGCTGACGGTGACAAGGTCGTGGTGCTCACCACGATCGAGCTCGCAGGCGAGACGGCGGAGAGCGTCGATGTGCTCACCTACAACGGTGCCGGCCACCTGATCGCCTTCGACACGCTTGGCGACACCTCGCTTGCCGATCGCGTCTTCGCGTCGTAGCGCGAGGTGATTCGGTCCGCAACGGTCACGACTCCCACCCGGGGCAGCCTGCACCGGCTGCTGGGGGACGGAGGGGTCGGCCGGCTGGAAGGCTTCTTCGGCCACCCCGGCGGCCTCCTGGGCGGTCCGGGCGTCGTAGCCGCCTGCCGCCGCAGGCGGCTACGGGAGGGAGAGGCCGCGTGATGGGATTCGACGGCTCTGAGATCGACTCTCTGCTGAGCGGCGCGGTCGCAGGTGGCACGTTTGACGGGGTTGTCGCGATGGCCCTCGACCGAGACGGCGTGCTGTATCAGGGTGCGGCCGGTGATGCCGCGCCACATGCGATGTTTCGCAACGCATCGATGACCAAGGCACTCACGACGACGGGGGCGCTGCAGCTGCTCGAGCGCGGTCTGCTGCGGCTGGGGCAGACGGTTGAGTCGGTGCTCCCGGAGTTCGGGCGCCTGCAGGTGCTCGAGGGCTTCGACGGGGAGCAGCCGATCCTGCGGCCGCCGGCCTCCAAGGCGACGATCGGCCAGCTGATGACGCACACCTCCGGGCTGGGGTATGGCTTCCTCGACGAGCGACTGCTCCGCTACAGCAGAGCAGTCGGACTGCCGGATGTGCTCTCCGGCAAGAGGGCTTCGCTGAGCGCCCCACTCCTCCACGATCCGGGGACCGTCTGGGAGTACGGCACGAGCACCGACTGGTTGGGACTCGTCGTGGAGCGGATCAGCGGCCAGACTCTCGGCGCCCACCTGGCCGAGCACGTCTGCGAGCCGCTCGGAATGATCGACTCGACTTTTCATCCCACCGCCGAGCAGCGCTCGCGGCTGATGCCGCTGCAGATGCGTGCGGCCGATGGGAGCCTGCAGCCTGCGGAGATCGAGATGCCGGCCGAGCCGGAGTGGGACGCCGGCGGTCACGGCTCCTACGGGACCGCGCGGGATTACGGACGCTTCATCCGAGCATGGCTGAACGACGGAGAGCTCGACGGGCGCCGGGTGCTGGATGGCGGCACCGTCGCAGCCGCGTTCGAGGATCACATCGAAGGCATCCCGCTGCCGGGCGTGATGCGTTCGTTCATCCCGGAGCTCTCCAACGACGTGCCGGCTTCTCCCGTGCCGGAGGGGTGGGGCCTCGGCTTTCACCTCGTCAGGGCGGGCCTTCCCGGGATGCGCAGCGCCGGGAGCGGCAACTGGGCGGGGATCTTCAACACTTACTTCTGGATCGACCGGGCGGCTGGGATCGGGGGGCTCTTGATGACCCAGGTGCTCCCCTTCTACGACGCGAGGATCGTCGATGCGCTGATCGCGTTCGAGACTGCCGTGTACACCCAGGTCGGTGCGCCCGCTCCCGGCGCGAGAATCGGCAGCCCGACCGCCGTTGCGCGCCCCACCAGCTCGCCGTCGTAGGTTGCGATCTCATCGGCGGCCACCCTGATCGCGACGGCGAGGTGAATCGCGTCGTTCGATCGCAGTGGCGCGTGGGCGCCTGCGGCGAGCAGATCCCCACATGTGATGTCGATCAGGCTCACGGCGTCGAGCACGGTCCGCACCGCCTCCAGGTCGATCTGTGCAGGGTGGCCTCCGGCGGCGCAGTGCATCTCGGTGTGCAGCAGCCACGAGGAGATCAGCTGTCGATCCTCCCGCCCCGCGAGCTCCGCAGTCAGCGCCTCGGATCGCGGCTCATCGGGGATGAGCTTCATCGCCGCCGAGGTGTCGAGACAGGTCCTCCTCACCAGCGCCCGCGGATCTCGGCGCGCATCGTCTCGCTCTTGGCTGTGCTTTTGCGTGGCACGGCGCAGCACGCCATCCGCTGAACCGCGGCCTGCGGTTGCGCGCCTCGCCAGATCGCCGTCGCAGCTCGCCGTCTCATTCACGCCGGCTCACACCGCGGCGGCATGCGATCATGGCCCAATGAGCATTCGCAGCGACTTGCCTGGTGCAGATCTCGTCAGCGGCGGGCTCGCCGATCTCGCCGCCGGTCGCGAGACGGAGCGCGCCCTGCTGGTCGCGATGGCGGCACCGCGACTGCGCTCGGCGGGGATCGAGGTGCCGGATGACGGGTATGCAGACGAGCGGGCGAGTCCGTCGCACCGGCTCTATGCGCTGCTCTCGCTCGCCGGGGATGGCGCGCACAGCCGCTACAACGCACTCGTCGCGCGGATGGTGAGCTTCCTGCGAGCGGCAGAGCGTGCGCGAGAGGGTTGACGAGCAGCGGCTGCGTCAGCTGGTGGGAGCCCTCGCGCGGGTTGCGCGACGCCCTGTGCGGATCTATCTGACTGGCGGCTCGACCGCCGTGCTCCAGGGCTGGCGAGAGAGCACCATCGACATCGACCTGCGCTTTGAGCCGGAAGCTGACGAGCTGTTGCGGGAGCTGCCGGCGCTGAAGGAGCGCCTGCAGGTCAACGTCGAGCTCGCCTCGCCCGCCGACTTCATTCCAGAGCTCCCAGGCTGGCGAGAGCGCAGCCCGCTCGTGATCCAAGAGGGGCAGATCGAGGTTCGCCACTTCGACCTGTACTCGCAGGCGCTCGCGAAGATCGAGCGCGGCTTCCGGCAAGATCTCGAGGACGTCGCCAGCATGCTTGACGACGGCCTCGTCGAGAGCTCGCGTCTGCGTGAGCTCTTCGCCGAGATCGAGCCGCAGCTCTACCGCTATCCGGCGATCGATCCGGGAAGCTTCAGAGAGCGCGTCGACGCCGCGCTCGCAGGCGCCTGACGGCAACTTTGGCCAGGTGGCCTATGGTTTCCCGCGCGCCGCTTGGATAGCCTCGCCAGCCGATGAGCGAGCCTGAGCCCCGGCCGGGCGTGAGCGGAGCCGTGCTGCGCGCTGCGATCGCCGACTTCATCGAGCAGGCTCGCGCTCAGATGCAGCAGCAGCCGCAGCTGTCTGAGGCACCGGAGAACCCTCTGCAGGCGATGCTCGCCGCACAGCGGCAGGACGGCACCTTCACGGACGCAGAGGTCGTCGGCAACCTCCATGCGCTCCCGCTCGCATGGAAGGACACGACCGTGCACACGTTGGCGTGGACGATCTGGTTTCTCGCCCCGCACCCGGACATTCAGGTGCACCTGGCGCGGGAGGCGAAGTGCGCGCTTGCGATGATCGCCCGCAACTTCGAGCTCGAGCTCGACGACAGCCGCGGACCTGTGAAGGAGTCCTTCTGCTTCACGATGGTCCCGAAGGGGCTGCGAGTGCGGCTCACC
>JAJYUP010000024.1 GCA_021792455.1 Actinomycetes bacterium
TCGAGCCTGGGGAGCAGGTCGAGGTGGTCGAGATAAAGGGGGCAACTGCGATGGTGATGCATTGAGCGGACTGAGCGCGAGCGGCCTCGCCTGCGCGCTCCTGCGCCCGTCGCGCATGCGGAAGGACCTCTTCAGATGATCGTGTTGATAGTCGTGATCGTCGTCGTTGTGCTGTTCGCGCTGTTCGTCGCCTCGCGGGCGGTCAGGATCATCCCGCAGGCGCGTGCGGGCATCGTCGAGCGCCTCGGGCGCTACAGCAGGACGCTCGACCCTGGGCTTGCGATCGTGACACCGTTCATCGACCGCGTGCGCCCGCTGATCGACCTCCGGGAGCAGGTCGTCAACTTCGCGCCCCAGTCGGTCATCACCGACGACAACGTCGTCGTCGCGATCGAGACCGTCCTGTACTTCACGATCACCGAGCCGAAGGCGGCGACCTATGAGGTCGCCAACCCGCTGAAGGCGATCGAGCAGCTCACCGTCACGACGCTGCGCAACGTCATCGGCGGCCTCACGCTCGAGGCGACGCTCACCTCGCGGGAGAGCGTCAACGCGCAGCTGCGCACCGTCCTCGACGAGGCGACGGGCAAGTGGGGGATCAGGATCAACAGAGTCGAGATCAAGTCGGTCGACCCACCGCCTGACATAAGGACGGCGATGGAGAAGCAGATGCGCGCTGAGCGCGACAGGCGCGCTGCGATACTCACAGCGGAAGGCGAGCGGCAGGCGGCGATCCTCACAGCGGAAGGCGAGCGGCAGGCGGCGGTGCTGCAAGCCGAAGGCGCGAAGCAGTCCGCGATCCTGCGTGCCGAAGGTGAAGCTCAGGCGATCGACACGGTGTTCACCGCGATACATCAGGGGCGCCCTGACAGGGCGCTGCTCAGCTACCAGTACCTCCAGATGCTGCCTGCACTTGCCGAAGGCAGCGCGAACAAGGTGTTCATCGTGCCCTCTGAGTTTGCCCAGGCATTCGGCGGGATCGCGGATGCGGTCTCTCGGATCGGCTCTCAGGAGGATGCGAAGGAGGGCATTCAGGGCGATCTCGGCGCGCCGGCGCGGCCCGGCGAGGAGGGATGAGCGGGATGTTCGACGCGTTGCAGGAGCGTCTGCAGAGTGCGCTTTCAGAGGTGAGGCGCCACGGCACCCTCAGCGAGCAGGACATCGATGTGACGATGCGCGAGATCAGGCTCGCACTGCTGGAGGCGGACGTCAACTTCAAGGTCGTCAAGCGCTTCACCTCCGATGTGAAGCAGCGGTGCATCGGCGCGGAGGTGCTCGGCAGGCTCAACCCCGCCCAGCAGGTGATGAAGATCGTCGCCGATCAGCTGACGGAGCTGATGGGCGGCGGCGAAGGGGAGGCGGCATCGCTTCGGTTCGCCTCGAGCCCGCCGACCGTCATCCTGCTTGCGGGGCTGCAGGGCTCTGGCAAGACGACCGCTGCCGCAAAGCTTGCGAAGCACCTGAGCGAGCGCCGCCGCTCCTCCGTTGCGCTCGCCGCCTGCGATGTGCAGCGCCCCGCCGCCGTCGAGCAGCTGATCAAGGTTGGTGCGCAGGTGGGCGCGACGGTCTATCACCGAAGCCCGCCCTCGCCGAAGGATGATCCCGTCGACATCGCTGGGTGGGCGCTCGAGCGGGCGGCAACCGATGGCAAGGACGTGCTCATCGTCGACACGAGCGGCCGGCTGCACATCGACGAGCAGCTGATGGCTGAGCTCGTCGCGATCAGGGACCGCGTGAAGCCGGAGGATCTGCTGCTCGTGCTCGACGCCATGACCGGTCAGGACGCAGTCGCGGTCGCGGAGCGGTTCGCAGAGGCGGTTGCCTTCGACGGCGTCATCATCACCAAGCTCGATGGGGACGCGCGCGGCGGCGCGGCGCTGTCTGTGAGGGCGATCACCGGCCGGCCCATCATGTTCGCCTCCACCGGTGAGAAGCTCGACCAGTTCGAGGTGTTCCATCCCGACAGGATGGCTCAGCGGATCCTTGGCATGGGCGATGTGATGAGCCTGATAGAGACCGCGGAGCGTGAGTTCGACGATCGTCAGGCGGCGGCGCTGCAGCGCAAGCTTCGTCGCAACGAGTTCGGGCTCGACGACTTCCTCGATCAGCTGAAGACCGTCCGCAGGATGGGGCCGCTGAGCAGCCTGCTCGGCATGATTCCTGGCCTTGGCGGAGCCCAGCTGCGCAACTTGAAGCTCGACGAGCGTGAGCTCGACCGCCTCGAGGCGATCATCCTGTCGATGACCCCAGAGGAGCGGCGGAGGCCTGAGCTGATCAACGGGTCGCGCAGGCTCCGCATCGCGAGAGGATCTGGCACGAGCGTGCAGCAGGTGAGTCGCCTCGTCAAGCAGTTCGATCAGAAGCGCAAGGTGATGCGCCAGGTCGGTCGCGGCAAGATGCCAGACCTCGCCGCGATCATGCGCCAGACACGTTGACGCTAAGCTCTCAAGCTCACGGTAAACGCAGCGCTTCAGCAGAGAGGATCGATGTCAGTAAGGCTCAGGCTCACGAGGGTGGGCGGCAGGAGGGACCCGAAGTGGCGTGTCGTCGTCGCTGACCAACGGGCGAAGCGAGATGGCAGGGTGATCGAGACGATCGGCCACTACGACGCCCAGACGAGCCCGTCGACGATCGTCATCGATGAGGAGCGTGCTAGGCGCTGGCTCGCGCGCGGGGCGCAGCCGACGGACACAGTCCGGAAGCTGCTGCGAACGCAGGGCATCGACGCCTCGCGCCCGCAGCTCTGAGCAGGCAGGGGTCGGCGTGTCTTCGACTCCGAGCGCCCGCACGCCAGAGGAGCTTCTCGAGCTCCTCGCGAAGGGTCTCGTCGACGCGCCTGAGCAGGTCTCTGTCGAGCGATTCGACGAAGGGGACGGCACGGTCGTGCTCGAGCTCAGCGTAGGGCCGGGCGATTACGGCAAGGTGATCGGCCGTGGCGGACAGACGGCGAAGGCCCTGCGCACCGTGGTCAGGGCAGCCGCGGCGAAGCAGACGCGGCGGCTCGTGCTCGACATCGTCGACTGAGACGCCATCTCGGCGGCGCAGGGATGGATCTGCCTGGATCGTGGATATCGGCAGGACGCGTCGGCAGGCCGCATGGCCTCGACGGCTCCTTTCGCGTGACCGCGCCAAAGCCGGCGCTGCTGGAGGAGGGGGCGGAGCTTCGCGTCGGGCAGCAGACGATGAGCGTGCGTCGCAGAGCGGGGACCGAGCGCGCGCCCATCCTCGCCCTGAATGGGGTCGACGATCGCGACGCAGCATCAGCGCTGCGTGGCCTCGACCTGCTCGTGGTCGCCTGCGAGCTCCCACCGCTGCCTGAGGATGAGTGGTGGGCACACGAGCTTCAGGGGTGCATCGTCAGCGATGGCGATGTCGAAGTAGGCAGGGTGGTGCGGCTGATCGAGCTGCCCTCCTGCGAGGCGCTCGAGGTGAGCAGGGGCGAAGGTCCTTCGCTGCTGATCCCGATGGTGAAAGACGCGATCAGGCGGATCGACGTCGAGCGCGAGCGCATCGATGTCGATCTCGCGTTCCTCGGCGAGGAGCCTTACCGTCGGCGGGCATGAGATGAACATCGACATCTTCACTCTGTTCCCAGAGTGGTTCGAGTGGTTCGTGAGCCAGCGCCACGTCGCAAATGCGATTGCCTCAGGCTCCACCCTCAACTGCATCGACGTGAGGGAGCACACGCCGCTCAGCGGCGGGCAGGTCGACGACAGCCCTTATGGTGGCGGCGCCGGCATGGTGCTGAGGGTCGACGTGATCGGTGCTGCGCTGCAGGCGCACTACCGAACCGACCCCGTCGCTCTTGCCCACAGGCGCAGGGTGATCGCGCTCACCCCCGGTGGGCGGCTGTTCGACGAGCGCTTCGCCTCTGAGCTCGCCGGCGAGCGCGACATCACTCTGCTCTGCGGGCGATATGAGGGCTTCGATGAGCGCATCATCGAGCACTTCGCCTCAGAGACGCTCTCGATCGGTCGATATGTCCTCTCCGGCGGAGAGCTCGCAGCGATGGTCGTATGCGACGCCGTTCTGCGCAAGCTGCCCGGTGCTCTCGGCGATGAGAGCTCCGCCTCAGAGGAGTCCTTCAGCGAGGCTCTCTGCGGAGCGCCTGAGTACCCCCAGTACACCCGGCCGGCGGAATATCGCGGCTGGCGCGTGCCAGAGGTCCTGCTCTCAGGCCACCACGACCGCATAAGGCGCTGGCGCGCAGAGCGCAGCGAGGAACGGCGCGCCTCGGCCCCCCGCCTGAGCTGAGGTCTCTTCTGTGGGCGCTGAGGGCCCTGGCGCCCGCGCCGGCTCTCAGCCCGCCTGAATCATCGGCCTCAGGCTGCCTGCGTCGGCCTCCAGGCTGCCTGCGTCGGCCTCCAGGCTGCCTGCGTCGGCCTCCAGGCTGCCCCCGCATCGGCTCAACGGTGCCTGCCTCCACGGGGGCTCGCAGTGGGAACGCCGCAGTTCGCTACCATTGCGGGCCGCGCCCTCGCCCCGCGATCGACAGATCGAAAGCTGCGGCGGCTGCGACCTGAACCGATGAGCACCGTGATCGACGACATCGAGCGCGCCCAGCTGCGCCGCATACCAGCGTTTGCCCCTGGCGATCGCGTGAAGGTCCACTTCCAGGTGATAGAGGGCACGAGGCGGCGAGTCCAGGTGTTCGAGGGTGTCGTGATCAAGCGCCAGGGCCACGGTGTGAGGGAGACCTTCACGGTTCGCAAGCAGTCCTTCGGAGTCGGCGTGGAGCGGATGTTCCCCGTGCACTCGCCGAAGATCGAGCGGATCGAGGTTGCCGCGCGAGGGGACGTGAGGAGGGCGAAGCTGTACTACCTGCGGGATCGGGTCGGCAAGCGTGCGCGCGTCCGTGAGCGTCGCTACACCGGACCTGAGGAGTCCGTTCAGCCAGGTCTGCTGCATGACGAGGAGGCGGCAGGGACTCCGGAGGAGGGCCTGGAGACTCCGGAGGAGGGTCTGGAGACTCCGGAGGAGGGCCTGGAGACTCCGGAGGAGGGTCTGGAGATCGCGACTGTCGAGGCAGATGAGAGCGTCGAGGCAGAGCAGGATGCGGCGGCTGAGGAGCAGCAGGCCAGTGAGGTGACGAGCGAGCAGCCCTCATCGGAGGCTGGTGGGCAGCCCTCATCTGCGGCCGAGGGCCACCCCTCATCGGAGGCGGCGGAGAACGCCTCCGGTGAGCTTCAGGCGTGAGGTCGCATAGGCGGTCGAGGACCAGCTCCCTCATAGAGCTGGTGCTCGTGCTCGCGGTCGCGCTGGCCCTTGCGTTCGTCATACAGGCGTTCTTCGTCAAGCCCTACGAGATCCCAAGCGGCTCGATGGAGCCGACGCTTGCGATCGGGCAGCGCGTCCTCGTCGACAGGATCGGCATGGATTTCAGCGGCCCTGGGGTCGGCGATATCGTCGTCTTTCACCCGCCAAAGACGGCGAAGGCGATGCTGTGCGGCCCTCGCCCGCACAGGGTGAGCTATGGAGCGGCCGCCTGCGACTCTCCCTATCCGAAGCCCGCCGCGGTCACCTTCATCAAGCGGATCGTCGCGGGCCCAGGCGACTGGATGTACGTCGAGCATGGCGAAGTCTTCCTGAGCAGAACGGGCAGGCGCGGCCCCTACAGGCGGCAGGAAGCCTCCTCATACACGCAGCCCTGCGGGCGGAGCCCTGAGTGCAGCTTTCCAGTGCCGATCCACATTCCAGCCGGCCACTGGTTCATGATGGGCGACAACCGGGGCGACTCTGACGACAGCCGCTTCTGGGGACCCGTGCCCACGAGCTGGATCATTGGTGTCGCCTTCGCCACATACTGGCCTCCCGACCGCATCGGCTTCTTCTGAGCCTCCTCAGGCACCTGCTCATCGCCTGCAGGGGGCGAGCGCAGGAAAGCCGGTCGAGCTCGCAGCTGCATCTGCGAGAACGGCGACGAAGGCGAGCGGGAGGGAGGAGGAGGAGCGCAGGGGCCGCCCCCGCAGGCGAGGAAGCGTCGCAGCGCAGCTGTTCGCGTTCGACGAAGCGAGCGGGGTTGCGCTCGTAGCGGGCGCAGATGAGGCAGGCCGTGGGTGCCTCGCCGGCCCGCTCGTCGCGGCCGCTGTGCTCTTCGACTATTCGAAGCTGACGGGGCCTGCCCGCGGGTCGCTGCACGAGCTTCGCGACAGCAAGCAGCTGACGCCGCCGGCGCGAGAGCGCCTCTATCCGCTGATCGTCGCAGCGGCGTTGAAGGTGAGCGTGATCAGCCGCTGCTCGGCGGCACTAGATGCAAGGGGGCTGCATCGCACGAACATCGACGCTCTGAGCGGTGCTCTGCGCACCGCGACGGCGAGCCTCGCTGAGCCGGTGGAGTGCCTGGTCGACGGCTTCCCGCTTCCAGGGCTTCGGCGCCCGCACCGTGCGGTGGTCGGAGGAGATCGACGAAGCGCAGCGATCGCCGCCGCCTCGATCGTCGCGAAGGTCGTTCGCGACAGGCTGATGCGAGACGCGGAGGAGGTGCATCCCGGCTGGAGCTTCGCCGAGCACGCCGGCTACTCGACGCGAGCGCATCGGGAGGCGATCATGCGCCTTGGTCCGAGTCCCCTGCACAGAATGTCATTCCAGTCGGTCGCCTACTCTCAGCTGAGGATCGCAGAGATGTGAGGGGCCCGGCGGCGGGCAGAGCAGGCGCCCAGCTCTCTGGCGCGCTGCCGCTGATCGCGGAGGGGCCGGCGGCGGGCAGAGCAGGCGGGAGCGCCTGTGGATCGAGATGGGCGCCCCTGCGCATGCGCAGCACGGCGGCAGGGGCGTGCCCCACTCCAACGGATCGGTGCAGGGCCTTCGCGAGCTGGCTCAAAAGGCGCCCTGAATGTGCTCGAGCGAGTGCAGTGCGCCGTCACGATCGAAGCACACGCCGATCACGTCGAACCGGATCTCCTTTGGCCGCACCCCTGGAGGACGCTCTGCGAGCCACGCGACTGCGAGCCGCCGCAGCCGCCTGCGCTGCGCGAGGCTGACGCCCTCTGCCGGCGCGATCGCCTCACCTGCATCCGCATCACACCCCTGCCGTCGCCTGTCTGCGCGCAGCCTCGACTTCACCTCGACGAACGTGAGCACGCTGCCGTCGAAGCAGATGAGGTCGATCTCGCCGTGCCTGCTGCGCACGTTTTGCCTGAGCACGGCGAATCCGAGGCGTTGAAGGTGCTCGACGGCGGCGGCCTCGCCACGCGCTCCGAGGCGCCGGCGATGGTCTGGCGGGCTGCTGCTCCTTGCCGGCGTGACGCTCATATGCACAGATCTTCCACCTCGCCTGGGACGGCATCGTCCTGCTGAGTGCCGAACGTGCCTGCCTCCTGGATCCGAGCGCGCCCGCTCTGCCGAGAGCGGCGTGCCCGCGGCGATGGGCGATGCCGCTTCGCGCAGCTGGCCTGCCGCCTGTCGCACCCGCTTTGCGCAGCTCGCAAACCGCCTCCTGCGAAGCTCGATAGCCTCTGCTGACGATGACCGAAACGAACGACGGCGCAGCAGCGCCGACACAGCCGCAGAGTCGATCAGATGGGTCCGATGGTCGGGGCCTGCGCGCCGCTGAGCGCCAGAAGGCAGGCACCGGGATCGATGGCGTCAGCGGCTTCATGGGGATGAGGTGGGAGGACCCGAGCACCGTGAGGCTGACGATACGGCCGGAGCTGATAAACGCCGGAGGGCTCCTGTCAGGCGTCGTGGGGTTCGCCCTCGTCGACTACTGCATGGGGTCGACGCTTTGGGCGCACACGACGGCGGAGGAGCGGCTTGCGACGATCAACATCTCGATCAACTACGTTCAGACCGCGCTCGAGGGGGACATCGTCTGTCGCACTCAGCTCGACCGTCGCAACCGGACGAACGCAGTGATGCGCAGCGAGGTGCGCCACGAGGATGGACGACTGCTGTGCACGGCCGTCGGCAGCTACACGATCTACGTGCCGCGCGCTGCGTCTCCTCAGCCGCCGCAGCGATGAGCGTGCCCTCAGCTGCGCGGGAGCTCAGGCGGACTCCACGTGTGCTCTCGATCGCGGGCTCCGACTCAGGCGGCGGCGCGGGCATACAGGCGGATCTGAAGGCGTTCGCGCGGTGCGGCGTTCATGGCATGACGGCTGTGACCGCGATCACCGCCCAGAACACCGTTGGGGTGAGCGTCGTGCATCCGCTGCCAGGCGAGATCGTCCTCGCCCAGGTGCGCGCCGTGCTCGCGGACATCGGGGCCGACGCGGTGAAGGTCGGGATGCTTGGCAGCCGCGAGGTGATACTCGCAGTCGCGACGGCTCTGCGGGAGCTGCCCGCCGGCACTCCTGTCGTCGTCGACCCTGTGATGGTCGCGGAGTCGGGGGCGTCTCTGCTGCAGACGGACGCTGAGCAGGCACTCGTCGAGCAGATTCTCCCGCTTGCCGGCGTCATCACGCCAAACCTCCCTGAGGCACGGGCGCTCGCCCGGTGGGTGCAGCCCGGTGAGCGGCGGGCGTGCGGGGAGGAGGATGAGCACGAGGATGAGCAGCTTGCGCGCGCTCTGCTTGCGCTCGGTCCAGGAGCGGTTGTGCTGACAGGCGGGCACCGCAGCTCTTCGAGCGACCTTCTGTGCGTGCCCTGCAGGGAGGTGATCAGAATCCCTGGGGAGCGCTTCCCTGACGGCGCGGCGCATGGGTCAGGCTGCACGCACTCCTCAGTGCTCGCGGCACAGCTCGCGATCGGCGTTGGCCTCTCGGAGGCCGCGCGCATCGCGAGGGATCTGGCGGGACAGGCCGTGAGGGACGGGCTGCGGGACATCGGCGCGGGGGTCGGACCTGTGGACGTGCTCGGGATCAGGCGGCGCTCACGCTGCCACGGCGAGCCTCGAGGGGCTGACTGCGGGGCGAGGCGCTGAGACCGAGCAGACGGATCTGCCGCTGGGCGGCTGTCGCTCGGTGCTGAGGGGGCTGGCGTGCTCTGCGCCGCCCTCCGTTTGCCATAATCGGAGCGTGAGGCTGCTGCGTCTCAAGCCCGGTCATGGAGAGATCGTGCTCGCGGAGGGCGATGTGAGCGTGCCTGAGCAGGAGCGAGCGCTGATCGAGGCGTTCAAGCGGGAGCTCGACGCAGGCATGTGGGCGGCAGTCCCCCTCGATGGATGCGGGCGCAGGCAGGCGGAGCTCGTGAAGAGCTTCGAGGAGGTGCCGCGCGAGGCGGAGCGCGTCATCTTCTTCCCCCGTGCAGCGGGGGGCGCTCCTTTGCGCGGGGAGTAGCCGCCGTGCTGCTTGCGCTCGGGGCAGCGCTGATCGTTCTGCTCGTGCTGTTCGTGCATCTCGCCGCTCCCAGTGTGTGGAGGCGACTGACCGCCGCCGCTTCAGCGGTGCGTGAGCGCGAGCCGCTGCCCCCGCCGTACGACCCTGGCAGGGAGCTGCGGGCCGAGCAGCGCGCGCGGGAGCTGCTGCGCTCCTGCGTGAACGAGGAGGAGTGGGAGATGTACAGGGATCTCGGCTTCATCAGGGTGTGGGGAGGACTGGAGCGGCGTCCCCGCCCGCCGGCGGGCAGCCGAGCGTCGCAGGGCGAGCGTGCGCCTGAGGCGGATTACGCCTACCTGCTGTATCCGCACCGTCCGCTGATCGCCTACCTCCCGCAGACGAGAAGGATCCTGAACGAGTACTGCGTCACCTTCGAGGACGAGAGTCGCCCATACGGCAGCCCGAGGCTGCCGGCGGCGGACGACGTACTCGCGAAGTGGATCGCGCTGACGGCCGACGAGCGGAAGCTGATCGGGGAGGCGAACATGCATCTGCCCGGACGTCAGGTCGACCCCGCGATCGTTGCGAGGGACCTCGGGAGGCTCGAGCGATGGGAGCGCCAGCGGCTCGCCCTTGCCCGTCGCTCGCGAACCGCTGAGAAGGCGGAAGACAGGAGCCGGTAGGCCGATCGCGCGCGAGAGCGCTCACCTGGATACTGTTCGCAGGCATGAGCGACCTTCCCCTCAAGCATCGCAGCAGAGTCCTGACGGAGGGGCCGGAGCGGGCGGCGGCGCGTGCCTACCTGCATGGGATCGGCTACAGCGCCGAGGATCTCGCAAAGCCGATCATCGGGGTTGCCCACTCCTGGATCGAGACGATGCCCTGCAACTTCAACAACAGGGTGCTCGCCGCGAAGGTGAAGGAGGGGATCAGGGCGGCTGGCGGCACGCCGATGGAGCTGAACACGATCGCGATCTCCGATGGGATCACGATGGGCACGCCGGGGATGCGCGCTTCGCTGGTCTCGCGGGAGCTGATCGCGGATTCGATCGAGCTCGTCGCCTCAGCCCACTGCTTCGATGCGCTCGTCACGATCTCCGGCTGCGACAAGACGATCCCCGGCACGGTGATGGCGCTCGCCCGCCTGAACATCCCAGGCCTGATGCTCTACGGAGGATCGATAAAGCCCGGCTGCTACAGGGGGCAGGAGGTGACGATCCAGCAGGTCTTCGAGGCTGTGGGGCAGTTTGCGGCGGGCAGGATCACGGAGCAGCAGCTGCATGAGCTCGAGGAGGCGGCCTCCCCTGGGGCCGGTGCCTGCGGTGGGCAGTTCACTGCGAACACGATGGCCGTGGCCTTCGAGGTGCTTGGAATCTCGCCTTCAGGCTCATCCATGGTGCCGGCGGAGGACTCCCGAAAGCTCGATGTCGCCGTTGGCGCCGGCAAGCTGGTGATGGAGGTGCTGCGCGCGGGGCGACGTCCAAGCGAGATCATCACGAAGCGGGGGCTCGAGAACGCGATCGCCGCGGTCGCGATGAGCGGCGGTTCGACGAACGCGGTCCTGCATCTGCTCGCCGTCGCCCACGAAGCGGGGGTGCCGCTGTCGATCGACGAGTTCGACGCGATCTCTGAGGCGACGCCGCTGCTGTGTGACCTGCAGCCTGGCGGCCGGTACGTCGCGACCGACCTCTACGAGGCGGGCGGGGTGCCGCTGCTGCTGCGAAGGCTCTCAGAGGCGGGGATGCTGCATCGCGACGCGATGACCGTGACTGGCCGCACAGTCGGCGAGCACGCCGATGAGGCGGTGGAGACGGAGGGCCAGCGCGTCGTGCACGACCTCGCGCATCCGCTGAAGCGTACGGGCGGCTTTGCGATCCTGCGCGGCAACGTGGCGCCAGATGGGTGCGTCGTGAAGCTCGCAGGCCACGAGCGCCGGCTTCACAGAGGCCCAGCGCGCGTGTTCGACGGCGAGGAGGCGGCGATGGCGGCCGTGCTCGCGAAGGAGATCGTGGCAGGGGATGTCGTCGTGATCCGCGGCGAGGGACCGGCAGGTGGGCCCGGCATGCGCGAGATGCTCGCGGTGACCGCGGCTCTCATCGGAGAGGGGCTTGGCGAGAGCATCGCGCTGATCACCGACGGACGGTTCTCAGGGGCGACGCATGGCTTCATGGCCGCCCACATCGCTCCAGAGGCCGCGCGGGGCGGACCGATCGGCGCTCTGCGCGACGGGGACGAGGTGAGCATAGACGTCGACGCCCGTCGCATCGACGTGAACCTCTCAGAGCAGGAGATCGCGACCCGGCTCGCCCGTTATGAGCCGCCGGTCCGCGAGGGCATCGAGGTTGCGATCGCGAAGTACGCGAAGCTCGTGGGCTCCGCCTCCGAAGGCGCCCTCACTCGCTGAGGGAGCCTGACGCCAGCTCGTTGAGCGAAGCCTGCACGCACATGCGTGCACGCGGCCAGCTCACTCGCTGAGGAAGCCTGCCAGCAGCTCGTTGAACTGCTCTGCCCGCTCGAACATCGCGACATGGCCGGTCTGCTCCCACACGAGCTTCCTCGAGCCTGGGATGCACCGATGGAAGATCTCCGCGTCGCGCACGCTGATGACCGGGTCGTTCTCGCCCCAGAGGATGAGGGTCGGGCAGCTGATGGTGCGCAGTCGCTGCTGAAGGTGCGCTGAGTCTGCGACGAGCGCTTCGAGCGCGGGCAGGAAGCCGGGCTTGCCGAGCCCCGTGAGCTGCTCCGCCGCAAGAGGCGCAGGTATGCGCTGAGGATCCGCGGCGACGAGCGACATCGTGAGCCGCTTGAGCAGCGGCCTGCGCGCGACAGCCTCTGCGTGCGCGGCGATCCACCTGTTCGCGGTGTTGAGCGCAGGGTGCAGCAGCCGGATCATTCTGAGGCGCGGTGCGACCGCGGAGGTCGAGATGCCCGCGGGGGAGACGAGCAGCAGCCGATCGACGAGCGGTGGGTCGCTGAGCGCGAGCTCGACAGCCGTCTGGCCGCCCATCGAGTTGCCGACGACCGCTGCCGAGTCGATGTCGAGCGCTTGAAGCAGCCCTTTGAGCACGCTTGCGTAGCCGCCGATCGAGATCGGACCGGTCGGCATCGGGGAGTGGCCGAAGCCGGGCAGGTCAGGCGCGATCGCTCGCCACCTCTGACCGATGACAGGCAGCTGCTCGAGCCAGTTGGTCCAGTTGCCGCCAAGCCCATGAACGAACAGCACGGGCTTCCCGCTGCCGACTTCGACGACGTTCAGCGGCGATCCCTGGACGGTGACCCAGCGCTGGTGCTCTCGCCAGTCGATCTGCCGCCAGCTCGCCGGCTGCGATATCGGCTCCAAGGCGCTGGGCGGCTCCGCAGTCAGGCCGTGGGAGCGAGCGCCTGGGTTGCGGCCCTGCGGCTCCTCCTCGCCCTGCCTCCCCGTCTGCTTCTCGCCCTGCCTCGTCGTCTCTGGCTGCACAGCCAGTGAGCGTATCGCCTCGTGGGGATGGCATGCGCCCCTGCCGCCGATGCGAGTCGCGAGCCCGCTCGCAGCTGCGGGGCGCCAGCGGTTCGCCGGAGCACGGCGGTTCGGCGGAGCACGGCGGCTCGGCGGCGCACGGCGGTTCGGCGGCGCCCAGCCGGAGGGCCTGCCTGGACTGGGGAAGTGGTCCATCAGGCGAGGTCGATAATCTGGGAGACGTGCTCGGCCCACATCGAGCGCGCAGCTGATGCGGATAGCGATAGACATCGACTCGACCCTGCACCACTACTGGGACGTGCTCTCAGAGGTCTCGGTGAAGCGCTTCGGCGTCGAGCTCCCCTACGAGGAGCAGCTGACCTGGGGGATAACGCGCCTGCGGGAGGAGCAGCTGAGGGTCTGCGTGCAGGAGAGCCACAGCGACGAGCGCATCCTCGCGTGCAAGCCCTATCCAGGCGCGGTCGAGGCGGTGCGTCGGTGGCATCGGGCTGGCCACTTCATCCACGTGACGAGCCATCGCGCAAGCGACCGTCGCGCCGTGACGGAGCGGTGGCTGCGCGAGGCTGGGCTGCCCTTCGACGACCTGCACTGCTCCTTCGACAAGATCGCGCGCTGCAGGGAGCTGTCGATCGAACTGCTGATCGACGACAGCCCCGTCAACATCGCGCGCGCGATCGAGGCGGGGATCGCGGTTGCAACGATCCTGCATCCCTGGAACGAGGAGATCTGCGAAGAAGAGGACGTGACAGGAGCCCGTGATTGGGGGGAGCTCGAGCAGCGGCTGGAGCCGCTGCTCGGGGATCGCCGCCGCGCGGCAGTCGCGCCGCGCGTCGAAGGCGCAGGGGGCTCGGCGCTTCAGACGGCGGGGCGGCAGAGCGTCTGAGCGCTTCGGGGGGCCGCAGCGCCTGCAGGTGCTGCGCTCCCTGCGGCGAACTGGCCATCGTGAGCAGCGGCGGACAGAGAGCAGGGCAGGCGGCAGCGCAGGTGCCGCCCTCGCCCTCGTGGGCTTCGCCGCTTCGCATCTTCGAGCAGGACCTCCTCCGCAGGGGCAGCTCGCCGCTGACGGTGAAGGCGTACACGACCGACGCGCGGCAGATCGCGCGCTGGTTCGAGGCCGAACGGCGTGCACCGTCCGATGTCGATGCGAAGGCGGTGAGGCGCTGCCTCGCCGCCGTGGCGGCGAGGGGCGCGGCGCCAAGCACCGTCGCGCGCAAGCTTGCCGCCGCGCGGGCCCTGTTCGCCGTCCTGCGCGAGCACGAGATCGTCTCGCAGAACCCGGCTGAGCTCGTCTGCGCTCCGAAGCGCAGCGCGCCGCTGCCCCGCGTGCTCGACGCGCAGCAGATCAGCCGCCTGCTGGAGGCCGCAGGCAGCGAGGCGCTCGGGCTGCGAGACAGGGCGATGTTCGAGCTCGCCTATGCATGTGGGCTGCGGGCGGCGGAGCTCGCAGGGCTCGACCTCACCGACATCGACTACGACGGCGAGCAGGTGCGCGTAGAGGGGAAGGGCAGCAGGACGAGGTATGTGCCGATTGGGGAGATCGCCCAACAGGCACTGCGCGTGTACGTGCTGCGCGCGAGAGGCGAGCTCTTGGCCGCCTCTGGGCATCACGCGTCTGCCGCCCCCGACGGGCGCGCCCCCGACGGGCGCGCCCTCTTCCTCAGCAGGTCCGGACGGCGCCTGCGCGCCGCGGATGCGCGCCGACGGCTGCGCGCGCTCGCGTTGAGAAGCGGCACACCGGGCCGTGTGCATCCCCATGCGCTGCGGCACAGCTTCGCGACGCACCTGCTCGACGGCGGTGCAGACCTGCTTGCGATCCAGCAGCTGCTCGGGCATTCGAGCGTCTCGAGCACGCAGGTATACACTCGGGTAGAGTCCGCTCGTCTGAGAAGCGCCTACGCGCGCAGTCATCCACGGGCCTGATCAGGGGGCAAGACCCTGCAGAGCAGTGTCAAAGCGATCGAGTTGCGTGAGCTCTGGCGACGTTTCAAGCAGAGCGGCGACGCCAATGCTCGCGAGCGGCTCGTGCTCGCGTACTCGCCGCTGGTGAAGTACGTCGCAGGGCGCACGGCGGCTGGCCTGCCCCCGCACGTCGAGGAGTCAGACCTGATCTCCTACGGACTCGTTGGGCTGATATCCGCGATCGAGCGTTTCGACCCTGCGCGCGAGATCAAGTTCGAGACCTACGCGATCACGCGCATAAAGGGTGCGATCATCGACGAGCTGCGCTCCCTGGACTGGGTGCCGCGCAGCGTGCGCGCGCGCTCGCGGGAGATAGAGCGCGCCCATGCGAAGCTCGAGCACCGGCTGCAGCGCACCCCGAACGACGAGGAGCTCGCGCAGGAGATCGGGATCAGCATCGAGGAGCTGCAGGAGTCGCTGCTTGCGATCTCGCACTCCTCGATGGTCGCGCTCGACGAGCTCTGGAGCGTCTCTGATGCAAGCGGTGACCAGGTCTCGCTGATGGACACGATCGAGGATCCCGGTGCGCCCGATCCCGCCAAGGCGCTCGACGTCGGAGATCTGAAGGACAGGATCGCCGAGGCGATCGCGCGTCTGCCGGAGCGGGAGAAGCTCGTGATCGCGCTCTACTACTACGAGAACCTGACGCTTCGGGAGATCGGCGAGGTTCTCGGCGTGACCGAGTCGCGTGTCTCCCAGCTGCACACGAAGGCGGTCCTGAGGCTGCGCTCGAGCATGCAGGCGGACACGTTCGACGACGTCTGAGACGGGCGCGAGAAGGGCTGCGGCGCTATCGTGGTCGCACACTGAAGGTAAGGAGCTGCGCATGTCCGAAGTCGCGGAGAGGATCCGCAACGTAGCCTTGGTCGGGCATAGAGGGGCCGGCAAGACGTCCCTGAACGAGGCGCTGCTCTTCGAGGCGGGAGTGATCAACCGCCTTGGCCTCGTGCTCGATGGCAGCACGGTCGCCGACTCCGAGCCGGACGAGCAGGCTCGGCAGATGTCGATATCGACCGCGCTCACCGTCGTTCCGTGGCGGGAGCATCAGATCAACCTGCTCGACACGCCCGGGGAGCCGAGCTTCGTCGCGGACGCGTTGGGCGCGCTGCAGGTCTGCGAGTCGGCGATCTTCGTCATAAACGCCGTGAGTGGGGTGGAGATAGGGACCTCGCGGCTGTGGGCGCATGCGGAGAGGCTCGGGTTGGCGCGGATGCTGTTCGTGAACATGCTCGACAGGGAGCGCGCCGACTTCTTCGAGACGCTCGAGGCTCTGAAGGGCGCCTTCGGCCCTCACGTGGTGGCGACGGAGGTGCCGCTGCGCTCGGGGCAGCAGATCTCAGGCGTGATCGACCTCGTTGACATGAAGGCCTGCGAGCAGGCATCTGAGGGCAGGGGTGCGTTCACCGAGATCGAGATACCAGCGCAGCATCTCGAGCTTGCGCAGAGCGCGCGGGAGCGCCTGATGGACGAGGTCGCGGAGGTCTCAGATGCGCTGATGGAACGGTACCTGGAGGGGGAGGAGATCTCCCACGAGGAGATCGTGGGGGCACTGAAGGAGGGCGTGAACCGTGGGCGAATCTTCCCTGTCGTCTGCGGCGTGGCGAGTCGCAACCTCGGCACATCGCGCCTGCTCGATGCGATCGTGGAGGATCTGCCATCGCCCGTGCAGCATGGGCGCCTGGCGATCGACGGTCGACAGGTCGACGGCGATCCCGACGGGGAGCTGTGTGCCTACGTGTTCAAGACGCGGGCGGACCCGTTCGCCGGGCGCGTGAACCTGTTCAGGGTCTACAGAGGGACGCTTTCGCACGACAGCCATGCGGTGAACTCGAGGACCGCCGGCAAGGAGCGGATCGGGCAGCTGATCACCTTCTGCGGTCGGGAGGTGCTGCACAGAGAGCGGATCGGTCCCGGCGACATCGGCGCCGTCGCGAAGCTGAAGGAGACCCGCGCCGGCGACTGGCTGCTTGCACGATCACCGACGAGCGACCGCGCGAGCGTCGATGGGGCGCCGATCGAGATGCCCTCAGTGGAGCTGCCTGCACCTGTGATGGCGTTCGCGGTGCAGCCGAAGAGCGCAGGTGATGAGGAGAAGATGATCTCCTCGCTGCGGCGCCTCCAGGAGGAGGATCCGGTGATCGCCCTGCACCGCGATCCGCAGACAGGGCAGGAGATCGTCGCGGGTCTCTCACAGGTGCACGTGGAAGTGATGATCGAGCGGCTGCGCCGCCGGTTCGGCGTGGAGGTGAGCCTCGAGCAGCCGAAGGTGCCCTACAGGGAGACGATCAGGCGCAGCGCGAAGGCTCACGGACGCCACAAGAAGCAGTCAGGAGGGCGTGGCCAGTTCGGTGACTGCCACATCGAGGTCGAGCCTCTGCCGGAGGGCGCAGGCTTCGAGTTCGTCGACATGATCAAGGGCGGCGCGATCCCCTCCTCGTTCATTCCGGCGGTGGAGAAGGGGGTGATCGACGCGATGGCCGAAGGCGTGCTCGCCGGGCATCCCGTGAAGGACGTGAAGGTGGTCCTCTACGATGGCGCCTTTCACCCCGTCGATTCATCAGAGATCGCCTTCAGGCTCGCGGGCTCGATCGCGATGAAGAAGGCGCTGGAGCAGGCGAGCCCCGTTCTTCTCGAGCCGATGATGCTGGTGACGGTCTCAGTGCCCGAGGCGAGCGTCGGGGATGTGATCGGCGACCTGAACTCCCGCAGGGGGCGGCCCCAGGGAATGGTCCCCGTCGGCGGCATGACAGAGGTGAAGGCGGAGGTGCCGATGGCGGAGATGCTCTCCTATGCGCCCGACCTGCGCGCGATCACAGGCGGCCAGGGCGAGTACACGATGGAGCTGCTGCGCTACGAGGAGGTGCCGGCGCACATCGCCTCGCGGCTCGTCGAGGCGGCGACCGACGCAGGCGCAGCCGCCGCCTGAGTGCGGATGGGCTGGCGAGACGGCGTCCTCGGGACTCACGACGGCAGCCGGTGGGAGGGCGGCCGACGCGCAGTCGGGGTGTGCAGCCGGGCACGCCGCATCGGTGGCCGATCCGCACTACTCTGCCGATGGTGGCCAAGAGGTCGATCGTCACGCATCAACCCGACGTCGCCTGTGACGTCTGTGGCAGGCGCCTGCTGCGCGGCGAGCGGCCAGAGGTGTTCATAGGCGCAGGCCGTCGGCGCACGGTGTGCGAGCTGTGCATCCCCCGCGCGACGGGAGAGGGGTGGCGCCGAGAAGCCGATCTGGAGGCCGCCGCGCGCGGTGGGCGTGGCGGGGAGGGTGGGCGCTCGCTGCTCGAGCGCCTGCGGCCCCGGCGGGAGCCTGCAGGGGCGCCGGTCCAGCCGCCGCCGCGCAAGCTGATGCGCCGCCTGCTGCAGGTGCGCGACGATGGAGGCGAGGGGGACGAAGGGGCTTCCCTCGACGAGACGCGCCGCAGCGAGAGGAGCGGGAGCGGCAGCGATAGGAGCGGGAGCCGCAGCGAGAGGAGCGGGGGCCGCAGCGAGAGGAGCGGGGGCGAGCCTGCTGCATCGACGGCGGAGCTTGGCCTGGAGAGGACAGGGCCGCGGAGGATCGATGTCTCGCGGCGGGCCCAGGGCGCCCCGAGGCAGGGCGCGCAGGCCGGTGCCGAGGAGTGGCGCGAGGGTGCCTCCGAGCACTCGAGGCAGGTGGTGCCCGAGAACGGCCCTGAGGGCGGCTTCGAGGATGGCGAGGAGGTCGGCTTCGATGGCGACAGGGACATCGGCGTCGAGGAGGACCCGGGCTTCGGCTTCGAGGAGGACTCGGGGTTGGGCTTCGAGGAGGACCCGGGCTTCGGCTTCGAGGAGGGCTCGGGGTTCGGCCTCGAGGAGGACCCGGCGTTCGGCCTCGGGGAGGGCTCGGGGTTCGGCCTCGAGGACGACGCCGATGGCCGCCTCGAGCTGGGCTTGCCGTCGTCTGCGCACGCTCACCGCGAGGCGAACGGTACGGAGCTCCTGCTCGAAGAGGCGATCGATCGGTTCAACGCCTCAGAGTGCGCGAAGCGCGTCGCTGGGATCGCCCGTGCGCTTGGCAGCCCGCTCGTGCGCGTGGCGCATGCAGGTGGGCAGCGGGTGGAGGTGCTGCTCGCCTGGGAGCTGTGCTGGTACCGGTACGGGGTCGATGTCCATCAGCCGAGCACCCAGCCGCTGCTTCTGGCGGAAGGCATGGAGCTGCACGAACTGCCTGCGGAGGATCAGCGCGGCAATGCGCTTGCGGACGAGCAGGGGCGACTGAGGCTCGCCGCCTAGCGTTCTCGCCGAGGAGCCTCCCTTCGCAACGCCCGCACGAGCGCGTGATGTAGCATTCGTGAAGACCATGGTCTACTGCGTGGTGCCAAGGGAGCTTGCGGACGAGCTCTATGACCAGCTCGCAGCTCACTATGCCGACAACGACGAGGTGACCGTGATCATCGACCGGCGGCGAGGCGACAGGCGCGGCAGGGCGTCACAGGCGGCGCCGCCTGAGGCCCAGCGCCGAGTGCTGCGGGATCGCCGCCGCGCCCGGGTTCCCGGCGATCTGCTGCCGCTCGCGACGCCCTGACGAGCGGCTGTGAAGCTCGTCGTCCACGTCGACGGGGGTGCCCGTGGCAACCCCGGTCCCGCTGCAGCTGCCTGCGTGATATGCAGCGCAGACGGCAGCCTGCTGCGGGAGCGTTCGCGGCTGCTCGGAACAACGACGAACAACGTCGCGGAGTACGAGGCGCTGCTGCTCGGCCTGCGCGAGGCGATCGAGCTCGGCGGCAGCGAGCTCGAGATCGTCGGCGACTCGGAGCTCGTCGCACGACAGGTCAACGGGCAGTACGCGGTGAGGCACGAGGCGCTGCGTCCCCTGCATGGCGAGGCGAAGCGGCTGCTCTCAGGGCTGCGGTCCTGGTCGATGCGGACGGTGCCGCGAGCGCAGAACGCGCACGCCGACAGGCTCGTGAACGCGGCGCTCGACGCGTCCTCTGTGACGTGAGGGCTGCCGTGAGGGCTGCCTCTGTGGCGATGGGCGGCGCTCGCGGCTCAGTGGGCCCGACTCCGCGGCGATGAGAGGCCCTCGCGGCTCTGCCTGGCCGGCCGCGCGGTGGTCGGGGTCGCGGGTGCGCTGATCAGGGGCCTCGCGACCGCATCGGGGTCGCGTTCGGGGCGAGCGGGAGAGGCGGTCGCCTCTTCAGGAGATCGGGGCGAGCGTCTGTCGGGGGCAGGTGGCGGCAGCTTCCTGCTGGATCCTCGGCTACGCTCGCGTGCGTGCTCAGTCCACGCAACCGCGAGCTGCTCGGCTTGATCCCGGCGGCGCTGCTCGTCATCGCCGGCTTCACGGCGATCTTCGTGCAGGCGCAGGCGGACGCGGGTGCAGGCCAGCTCGCGCACTCGGCCAACCTCGTGCTCAACAAAGCGTCGGCGGTCTCGCTCCTGTACGGAGGGCTGTTTCTCGGCCTGTGCGTCGTCGGACATCTGGTGATCCGCTTCGCACTGCCATACGCCGATCCCTACATGTTCCCGATCGCGGCGGTGCTCGCGAGCATTGGGATCGTGATGATCTACCGCATCGAACCGTCGCTTGCGCGGCAGCAGGCGCAGTGGCTCGTCGTCGGCCTCATCCTCTTCGCGGTCACGATAGTTCTGCTGCGCCGGTATGGCATCGGCGTCCTTCAGCGGTACAGGTACACGATCGCGGCGGTTGGGATCGTGATGACCGTGCTGCCGAGGCTGCCGGTGATCGGCGGCGAAGTGAACGGCGCCTACCTCGACGTGCGCCTCGGGCCGATCTCATTTCAGCCCGCGGAGCTCGCGAAGGTCGCGATAGTGATCTTCCTCGCAAGCTACCTCGCCGACAACAGGCAGGTGCTCGTGACGGCGGGCAGGCGCATCCTCGGCGTGACGATCCCCCCGATGAAGCACTTCGGACCGATGCTGCTCGTCTGGGGCGCGGCGATGGCGACCCTGCTCGTCACGAGCGAGCTCGGCACCTCGCTGATGTTCTTCGGCGCGTTCCTCGCGCTGCTGTACGTTGCGACGGGGCGCTTCTCCTTCCCCGTGATCGGGATGGTGCTGTTCGGTCTCGGCTCCTGGCTCATCGTCACTCACGTGGGGCATGTCCAGGCCCGGATTCTCGCCTGGGAACACCCCCTGAACGAAAAGCTGCTGAAAGAAGGCACGAGCTACCAGCTCGCCCAGGGGTTGTTCGCCCAGGCCGACGGCGGGCTGTTCGGCACCGGTCTCGGCAGGTCGCTGCTGCGGCTGACCCCGCACGGCAGCCCGATCATCCCCGTCCCGGAAAGCGACATGATCTACGCGGTGATCACCGACGAACTCGGCCTCGTCGGCGCGGCGGCGCTGCTGGCGGCCTACCTGCTGTTCGTCGCCCGTGGCCTGAAGACCGCGACCCTCGCGCGCGACTCCTTCTCGAAGCTGCTCGCCGTCGGCCTCTCCTTCACCGTGGCTATGCAGGTGTTCGTGATCGTCGGCGGCGTCACGAGGGTCATCCCGCTCGCAGGTGTCACCCTGCCGCTCGTCGCCTATGGAGGCTCCTCAGTCGTGATGAACTTCGTGCTCCTCGCGCTCCTGCTCGTGATCTCCGACCGAGCGCGGCGACCAGAGGGCGTGCACGCCCCCCGCCGGCGAGGCCTCAGCCGTGCCGGCGCGGCCTGAGAGGGGCGCGGGATGCCGATTGGCGGCGGCTGTCGCATCGTCCGCGCCGGCGCACGCTGAGCGCGGCGCGGCGGTAGGGGGAGTGCGAGATTCCCTGCGCATGCAGGCACTTGCGGGGCGGCGTTGAACACAAGCACTCGAGATGCACGACAGGACGGCTGGATCTTCGACGAGGTTCATCCTCACCGGCTTTGCCGAGTCCAGCTCGCGTGGTCGTCAGCTGCGCTGCTGCCCCGACGCCGACGGCAACGCTCCGCTCCGCTTGGCGCCACGCGACCGCGGCGCGCCGTGGGCGCTCCGGCTGCGCGAGGCACTCGCGCGCAGGCAGTTCGTCCTTCACTACCAGCCGATCGTGTGGCTCGACGGCAGCGGCGTCTCCCATCACGAGGCGCTGCTGCGCCTCGCCGACGGTGATCGTGGGCAGCTCATCGCGCCGGGCGAGTTCCTGCCCTACGCGGAGCGCTCCGGGTTGATCAAGGAGATCGACGAGATGGTGCTCTCCGAGGCTGTCGGCCTGCTCGGGGGACTGCTCGCGGACAGGCTCGCTCCCGTCGCTGTCAACCTCTCTGCGCTCTCTGTCACCGACGCGCACACCCTCACCCACATGAAGCAGCTGCTGCAGCTGCACGACGTGGACCCCTCACGCCTCATCGTCGAGCTGACCGAGACGGCGGCGATCTCAGACATGGTCCAGGCGCAGCGGTTCTGCTCAGGTGTGCGGGATCTCGGTTGCGCAGTCGCGCTCGACGACTTCGGCGCAGGCTTCGGCTCGTTCCGCTACCTGAAGCGGCTGCAGTTCGACTACCTGAAGATCGACGGGGACTTCATAAGGGGGCTGCCGAGCTCGGCGAAGGACCAGCTCGTCGTCGAGGCGCTCGTGAGGGTGGCGAAGGGCATGGGAAAGCGCACGATCGCCGAGTACGTCGGAGACGGGAGGACGCTCGAGCTGCTGCAGGCCCTCGGCGTCGACTGCGCCCAGGGGTTCGAGGTGGGGCCGCCTCTGCGGCAGACGGAAGCGTTCGCAGGCGTCGCCTAGCGTTCGTCAGTGCATAATTCAGCCTGCGCATCCATCTGCGGGCAGAGCGGGCTCCTCGCCGAGGCGTGGCGGGAGAGCTCTCAGCGCTCGCTCGACCTGGCGCTCGACAGAGTGCGCCGAACACGATCAGTCGATCCACCGCATGCCAACAACCGCACTCACCGACCGCCTCGATGCGTCCGCTCGCGAGTTCGTGCTCGCCCCCCATCGGCTCCTCATCGGGGCGGCTGCGGTTGAGGCGGCCGACGGCCGCACGCTTGCGAGCCTCGACCCCTCGAGTGGCGCTGAGATCGCGACAGTGCCGCTCGCCGGGCGCCACGATGTCGATCGGGCGGTCGCGGCTGCGAGGGATGCGCTCGAGACGGGCCCCTGGCAGCGGATGCCCGCAGCGGAGCGGGCGCGCCTCATCGCTGCGCTCGCAGACGCTGTCGAAGACCACTCAGACGAGCTTGCAGAAATCGAGTCGCTCGACAACGGCAAGCCCGTGAAGCTTGCGAAGGTCGTAGATGTCGCGGACACAGTCGCATACCTCCGCTACTTCTCCGGCTGGCCGACGAAGATCGAAGGCGGCGTGCTGCCCGTCGCGGCAGAGCGCATGCTCTGCTACACGCGGATGGAGCCTGTCGGCGTCTGCGGGCAGATCGTGCCCTGGAACTTCCCCCTGCTGATGGCGGCGTGGAAGGTCGCGCCGGCACTCGCCGCCGGGTGCACAGTCGTGCTCAAGCCGGCAGAGCAGACGCCGCTGAGCGCGCTTCGTCTCGGCGAGCTGGCGCTCGAGGTCGGCTTTCCACCTGGGGTGCTGAACGTGCTCACCGGCGATGGCAGCACCGGCGCCGAGCTCGTCGAGCATCCAGGGGTCGACAAGATCGGCTTCACCGGCTCGACGGCCGTAGGCCGACAGGTCGGAGCGAAGGCATCAGGCGCGCTGAAGCGGGTGACCTTGGAGCTCGGCGGCAAGTCCGCGAACATCATTCTCCCTGACGCCGACGTCGAAGCGGCGGTGAAGGGGGCCTACCAGGCGATCTACTTCAACTCAGGGCAGGCATGCAACGCCGGGTCGCGGCTGTACGTGCCCGCGCAGATCTTCGACGAGGTTCTCGCAGCACTTGTCGACCGAGCATCGCAGGCGCGTCTCGGTCCGGGCCTCGACCCTGCGACTCAGCTTGGCCCGCTGATCTCAGCTGAGCAGCAGGAACGCGTCATGCGCTGCGTGCGACAGGGCGAGGCCGAGGGCGCACACCTGCTCGCAGGCGGCGGGCCGGCGCTCACGGAGTCTGGCGGGTGGTTCTTCTCACCGACCCTGTTCGCGGTCGAAGACGACGAGCTCGCCGTCTCGCGGGAGGAGATCTTCGGCCCCGTCCTCGTCGCCTCCGCCTACGAGGAGCTGGAGGAGGTCGTGCGCAGAGCGAACTCGACTCCATACGGCCTTGCGGCGGGTGTCTGGACGAGGGACCTCAGCGCCGCCCACCGGCTTGCGCAGATGCTGAAGGCAGGCACGGTCTACGTCAACCGCTGGGGCGCCTCGGATCCGGCGGCGCCGTTCGGGGGCGTCAAGAGCTCCGGCGTCGGCCGTGAGCACGGGTGGCTTGGCCTCCAGGCCCACCTCGAGGCCAAGACGGTGTGGGTGGCGCTTTGACCGCCTCCGTGCGCCTTCAGGGTGGATCGTCGCGACTGCCACCCGCTCGGGGGCACGCCCCGCTTCGGAGGGCGAGATGAAGCACAGGCGGGAGCCGTCTCGATGAGCGAGAGCGACCTCGGGCCCGGCGCGCTTCGGATCTCTGAGAGCAGGTCCGAGGGGGCCGTCGAGCTGCTCCTCGCAGGGGAGCTCGACCTCGGCGCCGCGCCGCAGCTGGAACAGCGCCTGCGCGAGATCGAGCGGTCCCGTCCGAGCAGGCTCGTCATCGACCTCAGTGAGCTGACCTTCATGGACTCGACAGGCCTCCGTCTGCTGCTGGCGGCGCATGCCCGGTGCTCTGAGCGGCAGTGCGAGCTCGTGCTGCGGCCCGGCGAGGAGCCGGTGCAGCGCGTCTTTCACCTCACCGGCGCGCTGAAGATGCTGCGCTTCGAAGATTCACCGAAGAGTTGAGACGTCGATCCGATCAGCCTGATGTGGGAGCAGCGTCGCCCGCGCGCGGAGGGGAGCTCGTCTGCGCCGGCGCGGGCTCGAGCGCAGCTGGCGCGACCCTCGGCGGTGAGAGCGCCACCGGCGCGTCGCCGCGCGCCGAGTCGCCCCTGCGCGCACGTCTGCCCGCCCTCAACGGGCGCGCGGGAAGGTCGGCGCGAGCGCGCACGTCGCCTCTCGCGCTTGGTTTCGCGCTTGCGCTCATCGGATCGCTTGCCCTCGTGGTCGTCGATGCCGCCGCAGGGGAATCGCCGCTGCTGCCGCCTTCGCCGCAGATCGCGAAATGGCTCTCAGGCATAGGCACACACCTCGGATTCCACACGTTTCTCATCTGCCTGCTGATCTTCACCGCGGCCTATCTCGGGCTCGTCCTCTGCTCGCGGCAGGTCTCTCGCCGATTCGCGATAGGGCTCGTTGCTGCGCTGAACGTGATCGTGCTCCTCGGGCCGGTGCTGATATCCACAGACGTCTTCAGCAACATCGCCTACGCGAGGATGGCGGTCATCCACCACGTCGACCCCTACGTCCACGGGCCGTTGAAGATCCAGCAGGATCCGATCTTCAAGTACGTGGGCACGGATTGGCTGAAAACGCCGAGCGCCTATGGGCCGCTGTACACGATCCTCACCTTCCCGATCGCCCCCCTTGGGCTCGTCGCCTCCGTCTGGGGCATGAAGGTGGAGGAGCTGATCGCCTCAGGGCTTGCGCTCTTCTTCACGTGGCGCTGCGCACGGCAGCTGCGCCTCAACCCCGTGCCGGCGCTCTTGATCGTCGGGGCCAACCCGCTGTGGGTGATCTACGGCCTCGGGGGGGTCCAGAACGACATCATCATGCTCGCCTTCATGATGGGCGCGGCGACGCTCGCGCTGTCCCGGCGCGAAGCGGGCGCGGGGTTCACGATCGTCGCGGGTGCCTTCGTGAAGGCGACGGCGATCGCGATGCTGCCCTTCATGGTGCTGAGCAAACGCTCACGCCGCGAGATCCTCGGTGCGCTCGCGGCGCTCGTCTGCTTCGCGGGGATCGGTTACGTGCTGTTCGGCGTGAAGGGGGCGGACATCTTCGCGATCCTCACGAAGGACGCCTCCTATGTCTCCTCCGACGGCTTCCCCACCGAGTTCATGCACCTGCTCGGCAAGCCCGGCGTCTTCCCGGTCGATCACGTGCTCCTGCAGGCTGGCCTCGCCGTCGTCGTTGTCTACCTGATGTGGCGCACCTGGAGGGGCTATGACTGGATATCGGCCTCTGGATGGGCGCTGCTCGCGATCGCGGTCACCAGCCCGTGGCTGCTCGCCTGGTACACCCTGTGGGGCCTGCCGCTCGGCACGATCGCAAAAGACCGGCGCCTGATCGTCGCGATCCTCGTGGTCCAGCTGCTGTTCATCGTGCACCAGACATCGCCCCTGTTCTCCCCTGTCTCCGAATGAGTCGAGGTCTCGACATCGCCGCCGCTGAAAGCATCCTCCGCCTGCGCTCACCTCTCACGATGAGCGGCCTGCTCATCTGCAAAGGCCCGCTCGAGCCCTCGCCGCGCGGGAGGCACTCGCGATGAGCGCGGGCCCGGTGCGCGAGCGCACGCACGACCTTCTCGTCGAGCGGTGGCTCACGCGGCTGCCGTCGGCGCTGCAGCCCCGGGACATCGATGATCCGAGCCGCCGCCGACGGCGCGTCGAGGGGGCCATTCTCATCATCATCGCCTTGATCATCGGCGTTGCCGCGATCTACGACGTCACGCGCCAGGTCT
The DNA here is from genome assembly GCA_021792455.1 of Actinomycetes bacterium. Lineage (GTDB taxonomy): Bacteria > Actinomycetota > Thermoleophilia > Solirubrobacterales > Solirubrobacteraceae > Palsa-744. The sequence continues at coordinate 26,152 of JAJYUP010000024.1, forward strand.
CGATCAACTATCGGCTCACCGCAGACATAGAAACGTGGCGCGAACTCACCGGCCAGAACTTCAAAAACGTCTCGATCGAACAGGATGAGAAGCACTTCACGACGAACGATGTCGCATGCGCGAACATCTCCTTCGCGCAGCCTGGCGCGAAGACCCAGATCTGCTTCGTGCTCGTCGGCCCGATCATCCACGGCCGGCGCGTCACCCGCACAGGCTTCTTTCTGCCCCCTCACCTCTCCGACTTGCCGAAGCACCGCTACGGCTGCTTTGGAGTGCCGATGAAGCGCTACGCCTGCAGGCTTGCCAGGCCAGCGGGTGCGTTCACGACTCCTCCTGCCGACTTCTATGAAGAGCCCGCGGTGCTCACATCGACCGGGAAGGCCGTGTCCAGCTCTGGCAAGGCGGCGGTCGAAGCCTGGCGGGGCGCAGTGCACCGGCGCGCCCTGCGGGAAGGCGGCTTCTGATGGGCAGGGCTCGCGCCTCGGAGATGCAGGGCTCGGAGGCGATGCCGCACACAGCGCGCGCGTCGAAGCTCGCAGCCGGGGCGCCGTCGCGGCAGGCTGAGCTCGCGGCAGACGCCTGCGCGGCGCGTGGGCGGTCCAGGTCTGAGGCTGCGGGCCTCCTGGTCTTCGCGGTGGAGTGGGCGGACCGTTGAGCGTTCCCGCCACCATCACGAGGCTTGGCGCCGCGAGGTCTCGTGCCCGCTCTGAGAGAGCGCGCGCTCGCACGCTGCCGCAGTCGTGGCCGCTCATCGCCCTGCTTCTGCTCGGCGCGGCGCTGCGGCTGTCGACCATCGGCCTGCAGAGCTTCTGGTATGACGAGGCCTTCACGCCGGTGCATGTCATCCATCCGAGCCTCATCGCGACGATGAAAACGATGGCGCACACGGAGAACAGCCCGCCGCTGTGGTACTTCATCATCTGGGCTTGGACTCGGCTGTTCGGCATAGGCGTCGTCGCGATGCGTCTGCCGTCCGCGTTCGCTGGGATTGCGCTCATCGCGGTCGCCTGGGGGATCGGCAGCGAGCTTTCAGGGCGCCGCGCCGCGATCGCGGCGGCGGCGCTCGCGACGTTCAACCCGCTGTTCGTCTGGTACTCGCAGGAGGCGCGCACATATGAGCTGTATGCGTTGATGGGCGGGCTTGCCCTTCTCTGCTTCCTGCGCGCGGAGGCGAAGCCGACGGGCAGACGGATGGCAGCGTTCGCACTCGCGAGCGCGCTCGCGCTGCTCTCCCACTATTTCGCGGTGTTCCTGCTCGTCCCGATGGCCCTCTGGCTGCTGCGGCGTCGAGACCGTTGGCGGGTCACGGTCCCCGCGATCGGCGCGGTCGCAGTCGTCGGCATCGCCCTCATCCCTCTGCTGCTCTCCCAGGGCGGACACGGAACCCAGTGGATCGGCGCCTGGCCGCTTGCGAGCCGGCTCGAAGCGATTCCCCAGTACTACCTCACCGGATACTCAGGAGCTCCGCTTGGCCATGGGATCGAGCTGCTCGTCGCGCTGCCGCTCATCGTCGGCTTCCTCTACGGGTTGTGGCGCGGGCTCGATGCCATCGAGAGCAGGGGAGCGTGGATCACCGCCGCGCTCGCGGCCTGCGGCGTGCTCATCCCGATCATCATCATCGCGTTCGGCTTCGACTATCTCGCGCCGCGCAACCTCATCGCCGCGATGGTGCCCGTGACCGGGCTGCTCGCGGTCGTGCTCGCCTCCAGGCGCGCGGGTCGAGCCGGCGCCGCGCTGCTCGCGGCGGCCGCGATCGCCTTCCTTGCAATCTGCATCGACGTCGATCTGAACCCGCGACTGCAGCGGGGAGACTGGAGGGGCGTCGCTGCGGTCGTGCGCTCGCCTGCGGGCGTGGTTCCCTCGGCCGCCACCGCAGGCTCGCACACCGCCTCTCGCGCGGGCGCGCCTGCCGCCGCGCATCTCCTCGCCACCGTCCATCTCGGGTCGGCGCCGCTTCAGTACTACATTCCGTCGCTGAAGCCGCTCGCCTCCCAGCGGACGATCCTCGTCGGGGAGATCGACGAGGTGGCCTACCCGCCGCTTCTGCCGACGGCCGGCAAGCCGCCGCTGCCGGGCTTTCATCTGCTATCCAAGCATGATGTGAACGGACTGGTCGTATACCGCTTCGGGACGGCGCACCCACAGCCGCTCACGGCCTCGCGGCTGCGCTACGACGGGTTGAGCCGTGAAGCAGCCGAAGTTTTCGTTGCGCCAGGAAGCGGCTACAGAACGTGACCATTGCGCCCGGCGTTTCGTCCATCGCCCGGAAGCTCTAGCTTTCCGGTCATGTCCTCACCCACCGTCGAGGCGCACAGCGAGGCGGAGCTTGCGCTCACGCGCGCCTGCGAGCACCTGCTTGCGCTTCAGGATGAGGCCGGCTGGTGGAAGGGTGAGCTCGAGACGAACGTCACGATGGACGCAGAGGACATGCTTCTGCGCGAGTTCCTCGGAATACGCCGCAGCGATGAGACTGAGCGCTCCGCGGCGTGGATCCGCTCCCAGCAGCGCAGCGACGGCACCTGGACGAAGTTCCATGGCGGCCCCGGCGATCTGTCGACGACGGTCGAGGGCTACTGGGCGCTGCGGCTTGCGGGCGATCCTCCCGATGCGGCGCACATGCGCGCCGCCGCAGAGTTCGTGCAGGAATCTGGAGGCGTCGAGAGGGCGCGGGTGTTCACGCACGTCTGGCTTGCGCTGTTCGGCCTGTGGCCGTGGGAGCAGGTGCCGGCGCTGCCGCCGGAGATCATCCTGCTGGCGCCCTCGATCCCGCTCAACATCTACGACTTCGCCTGCTGGGCGCGCCAGACGATCGTCGCGCTCTCAGTCGTGATGACGTTCCGACCCTGCCGGCCGCTGCCGTTCGATCTGCGTGAGCTCGCAGGCCCGCAGGCATGGGCTCCGCGTGAGCCGAGATCGAAGCGTGGAGCGTGGCTCGCGCGCCTCGACAATGCGCTGCGGCTCTATGAGCGCCATCCGATCAGGCCGCTGCGCGCGCTCGCGCTCAACCGCGCCGAACGCTGGATCCTGCAGCGCCAGGAGCAGGACGGATCCTGGGGCGGGATCCAGCCTCCCTGGGTCTACTCGCTGATGGCGCTGCATCTGCGCGGCTACCCGCTCGATCATCCCGTGATGCGGCGGGGCCTCGAGGGCATCGAGGGCTTCATGGTCGAGGAGGGGGGAGTGCGGAGGCTCGAGGCATGCCAGTCGCCTGTGTGGGACACCGCGCTCTCCCTCATCGCGCTCTCCGACGCCGGCTGCCCCTCCGATCACCCCGCGATGGTGCGGGCGGCGGACTGGCTGCTTGCGGAGGAGGTGGAGATCGCGGGAGACTGGGCGGTGCGGCGGCCGCGGCTGCGTCCAGGCGGGTGGGCGTTCGAGTTCGCAAACGAGCACTACCCCGACGTGGACGACACCGCGGAGGTCGCGCTTGCGCTGCTGCGGGTGCAGCCGACCGATTCACAGCGTGCTGAGCAGGCGCTCGAGCGTGCCGCGCGCTGGGTTGAGGGGATGCAGAGCGTCGGGGGAGGTTGGGGCGCATTCGATGCGGACAACACCCGCTCTCTCGTGCGGGAGCTGCCGTTCCTCGACTTCGGGGAGGTGATCGACGAGCCGAGCGCCGACGTGAGCGCACACGCGATCGAGATGCTCGCAGCACTTGGCCTCGGCTCCGGCTCCGCCGCCCGCGACGGCGTCCGTTGGCTCATCGCCCAGCAGGAGCAGGATGGCTCCTGGTGGGGCAGGTGGGGGGTCAACCACGTCTATGGCACGGGGGCGGCGGTGCCCGCGCTCATCGCCGCAGGCGTCGAGGTCGAGGACCCGGCGATCGTCAAGGCGGTCGCGTGGCTGCTCGAGCATCAGAACGCGGACGGCGGCTGGGGTGAGGACCCCCGCTCCTACGATGAGCCTCAGTGGATCGGGCGCGGCCCTTCCACCGCCTCGCAGACCGCGTGGGCGCTGCTCGCGCTCGAGGCCGCAGGCGATCGTTCAGGGGCGCTCAACCGTGGGATCGACTGGCTCGTCAACTCCCAGCTGCCGGACGGCAGCTGGGATGAGCCGCAATACACTGGCACAGGCTTCCCGTCCGACTACTACATCAACTACCACCTGTACCGGCTGACGTTCCCGATAATGGCGCTCGGACGATGCCTCCGACGCCGCGAGACGCAGTGATGGCGGCCGAGCCGGGCGTCTCGTTCTCGCCTCCGTCGGCGAGGGCTGTGATGGCACGTGCAAGCGGCGAGAACTTCCCCGTCGCAATCCTTCTCCTCACGCCCCGCCAGCGGCGCGCGCTGCTCTCGATCTACGGCTTCGCGCGCCTCGTAGACGAGCTCGGTGACTCCGTTGAGGGCGACCGGCTCGAGGCGCTGCGGTGGCTCCAGTGCGAACTTCACCGCGCCTATGAGGGCACTGCGGGCAGCGTGCTGATGCAGGCGCTCGCTGAGACGATCCGCGAGCACGAGCTTCCGATCGAGCCGTTCTGCGCCCTCATCGAGGCGAACAGGCGCGACCAGTCTGTGCGTCGCTATCAGACGTGGGAGCAGCTGCAGGAGTACTGCGCCCTGTCTGCAAACCCAGTCGGGCAGCTCGTGCTGTGCGTGTTCGGCCTCGCCAGCCCCGCGAGGATCGCACTCTCTGACAAGATCTGCACCGCTCTGCAGCTGATCGAGCACTGCCAGGACGTCGCGGAGGATCATCGCAACGGCCGGATCTACCTGCCAAGGGAGGACATGGATCGCTTCGGTTGCACTGAGCAGCACCTGCGTGCCGCACGCGCTGGTCCTGAGCTGCGCCAGCTCATCGCCTTCCAGGTGCAGCGTGCGCGGACGCTGCTTCGGGAGGGCAGGCCTCTGCTTGGAACCGTTCGAGGCAGGCCGCGGCTTGCACTCACGGGCTTCATC
>JAJYUP010000130.1 GCA_021792455.1 Actinomycetes bacterium
CCAGCGCCCTTCAGCTGCTCCCAGTAGTGCTCTGCGGGCTCCCTGTGGCCGACATAGACGATCGCCTGGCCTGAGGCGTGGATCAGGTTCGCGATCACGTGGCCCTGCTCCAGGCTCACACCTGGGATGAACCTCGCAAGCGTCCTTGCGACGTGATCGAACGTGTTGTGATCGTCGTTTCGCACGATCACCCGCCAAGGCCCGCCGAGCCCGCTGCCTGGACCTCCGCTCCGCGGCTTCTCGATAGTCCTGCTCATCGCCCGGAGGATAGAGGCACAGCGGCCTCTTTCGCGATCATCCGCCTGCGTTTCGCGTCAGCCAGCGCCTCAAGCCGACGAATGTTTGATCCAAGGGCATCGCCTGGGCATAGACGGCCTGCAGGTCAGCCGGCAGCGGCTTCATCCGCTGCTGCAGGGCCGCCTCGAACAGAGCCTCGTCGTCCTTCTCCGCGAGCCGCTCGAGCATCTGGAGGCTGTCCGCAACCGCGGTCAGGTGCGCTCCCACGTCCGCGTAGCGGCCGAAGTGCGTGAGCACGAGCGCCTGCGGGTGCCAGGCGGCCACCGTTCGCAGCGAAGAGCGCCAGGCGGTCAGGTCGATGTCCGGCGGGGGCGTCGGCGCGAGCACAGGCGCCTCGACGGTGATGCGCACCCCTGCGATGTCTCCGCAGAACGCGGTGCCGCTGCTCTCGTGGAGGTAGCAGACATGGTGGGATGCGTGCCCCGGCGTGTAGGCGACCCTGAAGCCGCCGATCTCCTCGCCTCCGGACAGCGCCCTCACGCGCTCGGCCGGAACGGGCGCCACCTCTCCCCAGAGTCGGCCCATGTCCTCCCCATAGAGCCGCTTCGCGCTCGCGAGCAGCCGCGTCGGGTCGATCAGGTGCTTCGCGCCGATCTCGTGAACCCAAACCTCCGCATCGGGGAACCGCCGCATCAGCGCGCCTGTCGCACCGGCGTGGTCGAGGTGGATGTGGGTGAGCGCGATCACCCGCACCTCATCGCCGCGAAGCTCAGAGAGCAGGGTCTGCATGCAGCTCTCTGGGCCAGGATCGACCAGCACGTCGCCAACGAGCCAGGAGCCGATCACCCGCTCGCGCCCGAGGTGCCTCAGATCGATCAGCCGCATCTGCGTCCCTGAAGGCGGCTGCCCCGCCTCTGAGCCGATGAGGGTTGCAGCTCGGGCGGCGAACTCAGCACACGGCAACCCTAGCGTGCCGCCACGCGACAGAGCGCGACGGTGACCATACAATGGGTCCATGAGCAACTCGAACGGGGCGGTCGGTCGCTCGCAGGGCGCTCGCCTGCCGAAGGCGGATCCGCCATGGATGATGCGGACATACGCTGGCCACTCGACGGCGAAGGCCTCCAACGCCCTCTACAGGCGCAACCTGCAAAAGGGCCAGACGGGACTGTCAGTCGCATTCGACCTGCCAACCCAGACGGGCTACGACGCCGACGCTGAGATATCGCGGGGAGAGGTCGGCAAGGTCGGCGTGCCGATCGCCCACAGGGGCGACATGGAAGCACTGATGGAGGGGATCCCGCTTGGGCAGATGAACACCTCGATGACGATCAACGCGACGGCGGCCTGGCTGCTCGCGCTCTACATCGTCGCCGCAGAGGCCCAGGGCGTCGCCGAGGGCCAGCTCCAGGGCACGACCCAGAACGACATCGTCAAGGAGTTCCTCGCGCGGGGCACCTACGCCTTCCCGCCAGAGCCGTCGATGCGGCTCATCGCCGACGTCATCGCCTACACGGTGCAGCGGATCCCGAAGTGGAACCCGATCAACATCTGCTCCTACCACCTCCAGGAGGCGGGCGCAACGCCGGTGCAGGAGATCGCCTTCACGCTCAGCAACGCGATCGCGGTGCTCGACGCCGCGCGAAGGCGCATCGACGAGCAGCAGATGGGTGCCGTGTTCGGTCGCATCTCCTTCTTCGTCAACGCGGGCGTCAGGTTCATCGAAGAGCATGCGAAGCTGCGCGCGATGTCGATCCTCTGGAGGGAGATCGGCAGAGAGCGCTACAACGTCACGGAGGAGAGGCACCTGCGCTTCCGCTATGGGGTCCAGGTGAACTCGCTTGGGCTCACAGAGGCGCAGCCGGAGAACAACGTGCAGCGGATCGTGCTCGAGGCGCTCGCCGTCACGCTTGGCCGCGACGCGAGGGCGCGCGCGATCCAGCTGCCAGCCTGGAACGAGGCCCTTGGGCTGCCCAGGCCGTTCGACCAGCAGTGGTCGCTGCGCATTCAGCAGGTGCTCGCCTACGAGACCGACCTGCTCGAGTACCCTGACGTCTTCGAGGGCTCGAAGGTGATGGACGGCCTCGTTCGAGAGCTGCTCGAAGGGGCGCGATCAGAGATGGCTCAGATCGCGCAGCGAGGCGGCGCGCTGAAGGCGATCCCCTACATGAAGGCGGCACTCGTCGAGTCCCACAGCGAGCGCATCCGCAGGATCGAGTCAGGAGAGCAGGTCGTCGTCGGCCAGAACGCCTTCACGGAGGCGGAGCCCTCGCCACTCACCGCGGGCGATGAGGGTGGCAGCGAAGCCCCGATCCTGCTCGTCGACGCCTCCGTCGAGCAGGAGCAGATCGAGGCACTCCAGGTTTGGCGGGCAAACCGGGACCGGCAGGCTGTGGACGAGGCGCTTGCGGAGCTCGAACGGGTCGCCGCGGACGAGGGACCGGATGCGGAGAACCTCATGGTCCCGACGCTGAAGGCCGCCCGGGCGGGGGCGAGCACGGGAGAGTGGGCTGCCGCGCTGCGCAACGTCTTCGGCTCCTACAAAGCGCCGACTGGTGTCGCTGAGGCAGCCGCCGGCGCGATCGAGGGCGCTGAGATCGAAGCGCTCAGAGAACGTGTCGCCGCGCTGCAGGAGCGGCTTGGCCGCCGCCCGAAGATCCTCGTCGGCAAGCCTGGGCTCGATGGCCACTCGAACGGCGCAGAGCAGATTGCGCTGCGCGCGCGGGACGTCGGGATGGACGTCGTCTACGAAGGCATACGGCTGACGCCAGCCCAGATCGCCCAGTCAGCGCTCCAGGAGGGGGTCCACCTCATCGGCCTGTCGATCCTGTCAGGCTCGCACATGCAGCTGATCCCCGCGGTGATCAGCGCGCTGCGGCAGGCGGGCGTCAGCGCCCCGGTCGTCGTCGGCGGAATCATCCCAGCGCAGGACGCCGCAGCCCTGCGGCAGGCGGGCGTCGCGGCGATCTACACGCCCAAGGACTTCATCGGCACCGTGATGAACGAGATGGTCGACCTCCTAGACGCCCGCTCAGGCGTGCAGGCGCCCGCATAGACCCGCGCAGGCGAGGCACTGTGCGCACTGCCGCGTGAACGCGAAGCTGACAGAGACGGGCGCCGAGGGCAGCGGCGCGGCGCTTGGGCAGCGCCTCGCACGCGGCGATCTCAGCGCCGCCCCAGTCGTGATGAACCTGCTCGAGAGCAGAGCTGACACTGATCAGCTGGAGGCGAGAGCGTTGATGCGGTTCGTCTCCCCTGCGGCGTTGAAGGCGGAGGCGAAGGGCCACATAGTCGGCATCACAGGGCCACCTGGCGCGGGCAAGTCGAGCCTGGTGTCCGTGCTGGTCAGGCGCCTGCGGCAGCACGAAGACCAATCCGTCGCCGTCCTCGCCGTCGATCCAAGCTCACGGATCTCTGGCGGCTCTCTGCTTGGAGACAGGATTCGCATCGGCCTCGACCCGACCGACACCCGCCTGTTCATCCGCTCCACCGCCGCAGGCGAGCGGCTTGGCGGGCTGGCCTGGAGCACCCGCGCCGCTGCCCAGGCGCTCGCCGTCGCCTTCGACTTCGTCGTGATCGAGACCGTCGGCGCAGGCCAGGGCGAGACGGAGGTCGCGCAGGTCGCCGACACCGTCCTGCTCGTCGTGCAGCCGGGAAGCGGCGACGTGCTCCAGTTCCTGAAGGCGGGGATGATGGAGATCCCGGACGTGCTGATCGTCAGCAAGGCGGACCTCGGCGAGATCGCGGCGCGCACCCGCGAGGACCTGAGCGCTGCGCTGCGCTCGCTTGCGGCAAGCGGCAGCAGAGCCTCCCCAGAGGTGATCGGCCTGTCCTCGCTGCCGCCGACGAGCGGCTTCGACGCGCTCGAGCAGGCGATCGCCGCTCACCGCATGAGCATCGACCTCAGGGCCCGGAGACAGCGCCTGCGGCGCGAAGGCGCGATCACGGACTTCGCGATCGAGCATGGCGAGCGCGCGCTCAGAGCACTCCGCGGGCGGCGGGGAGCAGCGCAGGTGCTTGCAGGTGCAGACGGGTGCCTCAGCGAGCCGGAGCTCGAGGCGATCCTCGTGGAGGCCCTTCAGGCGCGCCGGCAGATGTGCTGCGAGGGCCAGCCCTCCTGAACGCGGATGTGGCGCGCCTGGTCACCGAACAGCAGGCACCCAGCAGATCAGCCGCACCGACAGCCGGCACGAGGACACCTCTCCGCACCTCTCCGAAGCGCGGCTGCACCAAGCCAACGGACGCCGCAGCGACACCGTCTCGGGACGCGATGCCACTGTGCCGACGGGGCGCGCCCCTACAATGGGCGTCATGGAGGGTTCGACCTCTGAGACGACGGCAAAGAGCTGGCTGCGCTGTTACAGGTGCTGGTCCCAGAACCTCGAGGTGCAGGTCCACTATGAGGGCATCCACAAGATCGACCCTGAGACGGGCCTTCGATCGGAGATCGTCGACGAGTTGCAGGAGGCGGTCGTGCAGTGCCTCGACTGCATGCACGATCAACCGCACCTCGGGTTCACCAACGGCAAAGTGGAGCCGGTGCCTGACCGCTGGGAACGGATGATCGTCGGCACCCCCTGGGTTGCCTCCTGCACCGTCACCGTCGATGCCGACGAGGTGGAGACCTGCTCAGGCCCTGACGCCGGCGACGCGCTCGCCTACGCCGCGTTCGGCGAGCATGGCGTGCGCGAGTTCTTCACCCACGTGCGCTTCCACAAGCACGAGGAGGACACGAGCATCGTCGTCCACCTCCTCGTCGAGCTGTATGCGCGCTCGCTCGAGGAGGCGACAGAGGTGCTCGAATCAGCGGCGCGAGGCAGCCTCACGATCACCTCTCTCGCAGAGGAGTCCCGCCCGCCTGCAGCGGCAGACAGCTCCCACGGGCACGACTGAGTCGCGCACAGACGAGGTGAGGTCCTCACAGACGAGGTGAGGTCCTCACAGACGAGGTGAGGTCCTCACAGACGAGGTGAGGTCCTCACAGACGAGGTGAGGTCCTCACAGACGAGGTGAGGTCCTCACAGACGAGGTGAGGTCCTCACAGATGAGGTGAGGTCAGGCGTTCAGCCGCGCCTGAAGTGCAGCCAGCTGCTCATGGAGCTCGTCAGGAAGATCCTCAAACCTGCCGAAGTGCTCATGAAAGTGCGGCAGCTGAGCCTTCCACTCCTCGACGTCGACGCGGAGAAGCTCAGCGATGTCGGCCTCATCGATCTGAAGGCCGCTCGTGTCGATCCCCTCCACTCCGACAGGCGGTATGAAGCCGATCGGCGTCTCCTCCGCCGCCCCATGGCCAGCGCAGCGCGCGAACACCCAGGCGAGCACCCTCGAGTTCTCGCCGAAGCCGGGCCAGAGGAACCGTCCATCCGCAGACTTCCGGAACCAGTTGACGTAGAAGATCTTCGGCAGCCTCGAGGGATCTGCCTGGTCTCCGATCTTCAGCCAGTGGCCGAAGTAGTCGGCCATGTTGTAGCCGCAGAACGGAAGCATCGCGAACGGGTCGAAGCGCAGCTCCCCAACTGTGCCCGTCGCGGCCGCCGTCTTCTCAGAGCTCATGATCGAGCCGAGGAACACGCCATGTCTCCAGTCGAGCGCCTCTGTGACGAGCGGCACGACGGTCGAGCGCCTGCCGCCGAAGAGGATCGCATCGATAGGCACGCCTTTCGGGTCTTGCCACTCAGGCGCGATCGCAGGATCCTGGGCGGCGGAGACCGTGAACCGGGCGTTCGGGTGCGCAGCAGGCCGCTCATCGCCAGGGCGCCACTCCTCACCGCGCCAGTCGATCAGATGGTCTGGCGGGAACTTCGTCAGGCCCTCCCACCACACGTCCTGCTCGTCAGTTAGGGCGCAGTTCGTGAAGATCGTGTCTTTCGCGATCATCGCGATCGCGTTCGGGTTGGTCTGAGGACTCGTGCCAGGGGCGACCCCAAAGAAGCCCGCCTCCGGGTTGATCGCATACAGCCTCCCATCCTGCCCAAACTTCATCCAGGCGATGTCGTCGCCGATCGTCTGCACCTGCCAGCCAGGCAGCGTAGGCACGAGCATCGCGAGGTTCGTCTTGCCGCACGCAGAGGGGAACGCCGCCGCGACGTACTTCACATCCCCCTCTGGTGAGATGAGTTTGAGGATGAGCATGTGCTCAGCCATCCACCCTTCATCCCTCGCCATCACAGAGGCGATCCTGAGCGCGAGGCACTTCTTGCCAAGCAGAGCGTTGCCACCGTAGCCGGAGCCGAAGGACCAGATCTCCCGGGTCTCTGGGAAGTGGACGATGTACTTGTTCTCACTGTCACACGGCCAGGGCACATCTTCAATCGCCTCTCCAGCGTCGTTGACGAGCGGCATGCCAACCGAATGCAGGCAGGGCACGAACTCGCCATCCTCGCCAAGCAC
>JAJYUP010000131.1 GCA_021792455.1 Actinomycetes bacterium
AGGAGCGGGGCAGCGCGAGCCTGAGCTCAGGCTCTTCGCTCTGGTCTGATCTGCCGCCCGCGCTCCTGAAGCCTCGCTCAGCGCTCGCCAGGCGTCTTTCGAGGGTACTGCGAGATCGGTATCGCCAGATCGAGAGCGGTGTGCATGATCCGGTTCTGCTCGACGACGTGGGCGGCAGGGTAGCCCTCTCCCGGGCTCGCCCGCTCTGGCCTGCCGATGTAGCCGAGCCGCATGCCTGGCGGCATGATCTGCATCAGGCGCGGGAACATGTGCGCGCGAGCGCCCATGTTTCGAGGCTCCTCCTGCACCCAGACGATCTCAGTCAGATTCGGGTAGCTGTCGATCAGCTGGAGCAGCTGCTGCTCTGGGAAGGGGTAGAGCAGCTCGACGCGTCCGATTGCGAGCTCTGAGGTGTCCTTCCGGCTCGCGTGGCCGGCGAGATCGTAGTAGACCTTGCCGGTGCACAGCACGAGCCTTCTGACCCGCTGAGGCTCCACCCCCGGCTCGGCGAGCACTGGCTGGAAGCAGCTCTCACCGGAGAGGTCCTGAAGCGCGCTTGTCGCCTGAGGAAGCCGCAGCAGGGACTTTGGCGTCATCACGATGAGGGGCCGCTGCTTTGCGATCATCGCCTGCCGCCGCAGGAGGTGGAAGTACTGGGCTGGCGTGGTCAGGTTCGCGACGCGGAGGTTCCCCTCTGCGGCGAGAGCGAGGAACCGCTCGAGCCGGGCGGAGGAATGCTCTGGGCCTGACCCCTCATATCCGTGAGGCAGAAGCAGGGTCAGGCGCGAGGTCTGCCCCCACTTTGCCAGGCCAGAGGCTATGAACTGGTCGACGATCACCTGTGCGGAGTTCACGAAGTCTCCGAACTGCGCCTCCCACAGCACGAGCGTGTCCGCCGCCTCCTGGCTGTATCCGTACTCGAATCCGAGGCAGGCGAGCTCGGAGAGGGGGCTGTTGTGCAGCTCGAAGGGGGCGCGTGCATCAGGCAGGTTCTGCATCGGGCACACCGTTTGGCCCGTTCGTTCGTCGTGGAGGACCATGTGACGTTGGCTGAAGGTCCCACGCTCCGTGTCCTGCCCGGTGAGGCGTATAGGCGTGCCCTGCGCGAGCAGCGAGGCGAACGCGAGCGCCTCTGCGTGGGCCCAGTCGAGCCTCGCCTCGGCCGCCTGTGCGCTTCGCTCTGCATCGGCGGGCTCGAGCGCTTCCCGCCTGCGCTCGAGCTGCCTCACGAGCTTGCGGTGCACTGTGAACCCGTCTGGGACTCTCAGCAGGTCTTCGCCGAGCTTGCGGAGCTGCTCGATCGGCACCGACGTCGCGACATCGGGGCTGGGGGTGCGGTCGAGCTGGTACTCACCTGTGCCCTGCGCGACGGATCCATGCTCAGAGGCGGCTGCGATCTTCGCCTTCAGGCGCTGGTGGAGCGCCGTGAGGTTGTCCCAAACGCTCTGACCAATCTCATCGACCTCCTGCTGAGAGGCGAGTCCGCCACTCGTCAGCTGGTCGGCCCAAATCTCGGCGACGCGCCGCTTCGCCTTGATCTGCGCGTAGAGCTCAGGTTGTGTGTATGCAGGCTCGTCAGACTCGTTGTGACCGAACCTGCGGTAGCCGATGAGGTCGATGAGGACGTCGTGCCCGAACTCCTGCCGGAAGGCGAAGGCGAGGCGGACTGCGCTGATGCAGGCTTCGACGTCGTCTGCGTTGACGTGGATGATCGGCACGTCGAAGCCCTTCGCGAGGTCTGAGGCCCAGCGCGTCGAACGGGCGTCGTCTGGATCGGTTGTGAAGCCGATCTGGTTGTTCATGATGAGGTGGATGGTGCCGCCCACCTTGTAGCCGTCGAGTGCCTGCAGATTCAGCGTCTCAGCGACGACGCCCTGCCCGGGGAACGAGGCGTCCCCATGTATGACGATCGGCATCGCCGCGTTCGTGTCCTGGAGTGCGTGTGGGCCGGTCCTCGTCGTCTGCGATGCTCTCGTCGCACCCTCGACGACTGGGGAGACGTACTCGAGGTGGCTCGGGTTCGACTCGAGGTTCACGCTGATCGTTCCCCCGCCAGGCAGCCGATAGGACCCGTGCTCTCCATGGTGGTACTTGACGTCGCCTGTGCCGCCCTGGGGGATCGTCGTGACCGCCTCGAGCGTCGAGGCTCCCTCGAACTCCGCGAAGATCGTGTCGTAGGGACGGCCGAGATTGTGCGCGAGCACGTTCAGCCGGCCGCGATGGGCCATCCCGATCACGACTTCCCTCGCGCCGTCAGACGCCGCGAGCTGGATCAGCTGGTCGAGCATCGGCACCGTCATGTCGAGGCCCTCGATCGAGAACTGATGCTGCCCGAGATAGGCCTTGTGCATGAATCGCTCGAGAGCGTCGACCTCGATCAGCCGCTTCAGCAGAGCAACGCTCTGCTCCGTCGTCAACGGCCCTCTGAACGCGCCGGACTCGATCTTCTCGCGCAGCCAGCTGCGCTGTCGGTGCGACGCTATGTGCTCGACCTCGTATGCGATCGTGCCGCAGTAGATCTCGCGAAGGTGAGGCAGCGCCTCGGCGAACGTCTCACCCTGCGCGTAGGTGTGAAGTATCCGCGTAGGGATCTGTGCCATGAGATCTGGCGTGAGTCCTTGAGACTCAGGGTCGAGTTGAGGGTCACCCTCTGGCTCGCGTCCAAGCGGATCGAGGTGAGCGGCGAGGTGTCCATGGCTGCGGACGCGAGCGAGCAGCGTGCTCGCCGCGTGAACAGCCTGCAGCAGCCTTTCATCAGGCATAGGCTGTGCCTCAGCGCCGAGATGAGCGACTGCGGGGGCTGATGGCGCGGTTTGGAGGTTCGCGACAGGGGGCGCCGGCGCGGGCGCGAGTGGGACCTCGAGGGAGGCGAACACAGTCTCGTAGAAGTGCTCGCCACCGTGCAGGAGGTCCTCGATCACGGCTAGGAACCGTCCGGACTCTGCGCCCTGGATGACGCGGTGATCGTAGGTCGAGGTGATCGTCATCACCTTCTCTGCCCCAATGCCTGCGCCGACGTGCTCGAGGCCAGGTGGGTAGCCGATCGATCCGGTCGCGACGATCGTTCCCTGGCCAGCCATCAGCCGAGGCACCGATGCGACCGTCCCAAGCCCGCCCGGGTTCGTGAGGCTGATGTTCGCGCCGGCGAGGTCATCGGCGAGCAGCGTGTTCGTGCGTGCCTTCTCGACGAGCGCGTCATATGCCTCGAGGAACTCAGAGAAGTTGAGCGCTGCCGCATCTCTGATCACCGGCACCATCAGCGTCCGTGTCCCGTCGCGCCGCTCCACGTCGACCGCGAGGCCGAGGTTCACGGCGCCGTCGGAGATGCGGTGCGGCTGGCCGTCGATCTCGGCGAAATGCTCTGTCATCACAGGCATCTTCGCCGCGGCCTCAACGAGCGCGTAGGCGATCAGATGCGTGAAGGAGACGCGCCTGCCAGCTGCCTTCAGCTCGCGCCTCCTCGCGTCGAGAAGCGTGACGGTGAGCGTTCTGAAGCTCGTCGCCGTCGGCACCGTCCGCGAGAGCTCCATGTACTTTGCAAGCATCGCGGCAGAGCCCCGGATAGGGGTCGCGCGCGCGCCTGGTGCAACTGCGCTCCCTGGGATCGCCCGTGCCTCGCCGTCTGGTGTGGCCTGCACGATCGAGGGTGCGATCTGTGCGCCTGATCGCGTGACCTGTGCACCGCTGGTTCGCGAGGGCTGTGCATCGCCGTCCTGGGAGGCCTCAGTCGCTGCGAGCACGTCCTCCTTCAGGATCCGGCCTGCCCGGCCACTGCCTGACAGCGTCGATGTGTCAACGCCCTGCTCAGCAGCAACTCTCGCCGCGACGGGGGAGATGCGCCTCGCATCAGCTTCCGTGAACGCTTGGGGGGCAGGGCCGGTTGGCGCCTGCGGCGAGGCGGGCGTGTGCGGTGAGGCGGGCGCTGGAGGCGCGCCGGACGCCTGCGATGGTCCTCTGAGTTGGGGGGAGGCAGGCGCCCGCAGGGAGGCGGGCGCCTGTTGTGCGGCTGGCTCAGGTGCAGACGCAGCGATCCTTGCGATCACCTGCCCGACGCCCACGACCTCGCCTGGGGCGACGAGTATCTCGGCGATCGTGCCGCTCGCGGGCGATGGCAGCTCGACGTCGATCTTGTCTGTGGAGATCTCGACGATCGTCTCGCCAGCTGAGACCACGTCTCCGACCTTCACATTCCATTCGAGGATCGTGCCCTCGGTCACGGACTCGCCCGCTGCGGGTGTGAGGACATCGACGAGGCTTTGCAACCCCCCGTCCTCGAGTGACCCTGAGCGCCCCTCAGCTGCCGTTGCGGGTGCCTGAGTGCCGCCGCTCGCCCCTGTCGCTCCGCTGATTGGCTCTGTCACTCCGTCGCTTCGCTGCGGTGCTCCATTGCTCTGCTCCGTCTCAGGCGGTCTGCTCTGCCCGGTTGCCCCTGTCGCTGCACCCCCCTGTGGTGCTGCGTCGGGCGCAGGTCCTTCTGATCGTGCTGGGCTGGCGGCTGGTCCGCCCTGCGCAGCGTCGGCTGTCGCGATCCTTGCGATCACCTGCCCGACGCCCACGACCTCGCCTGGGGCGACGAGTATCTCGGCGATCGTGCCGCTCGCCGGCGATGGCAGCTCGACGTCGATCTTGTCTGTGGAGATTTCAACGATCGTCTCGCCGGCTGAGACCGCGTCTCCGACTTTCACGAGCCATTCGAGGATCGTGCCCTCGGTCACGGACTCGCCCGCTGCAGGAGTCACGACGTCGATCATCTGCTGAGTCGTGGTGCCGGCTGACATCTGATCCACCACTCTAGCGCGGTGGGAGAGGTGCTGCTCTTCCAACATACGTTTGTTTGAAAGCTTCACCATCCGTCATGTCTGGTTCATCCTTCGCCAACGCCCAGCTGTGCGGTGCCTGCGGACCGCAGGCGCTGCAGCCGCAGAAACTCGATGCTGCCAAAGAACGGCCCGATTCCGCCGAGGACTGCGACCGCCACGGCTAGGCGAAGCGGCACGATCTTCACCTTCGCGGCAGCGATGCAGGCGACCGACATGAAGATCCACAGCAGCCCGTGGCTCAGCCCGAGCACGAACGTCTCCGGCTGGGGGCTGCCTGCGGCGAATGCGCAGATGAGCAGCGCCGTATAGACGCAGGAGTGGAAGAACGAGATCCACTTCAGGCTGAGGAACGCCGCCTTCCGACGCTGAGGAGTGAGAGCCGTTCGGCGCAGCTCTCTCATCGCGACAGCCACACCGCCATCTGCCGCAGCGGAGGGGAAGCCTCCCTCGGCCAGCGATCAGGGTCGCTTGGCCACCACGAGTATGCGTCGTGCTCGTGGTCAGGAGTCACCTGTGCACCATCCGCCAGCCAAGCCTGCCCAACGAACATGACGAGACCGTGAGGCAGACGCAGCAGAGCCTCCCCCCGCGCGCAGGCGGGCGTGACAGACCACTCCTCCTGCATCTCTCTGACGATCGTCTCTGCAGGGTTCTCTCCCAGGTCGACGGCACCGCCTGCGCCGAGCGCCCACTGCCCTGCCCAGGAGGACAGCCAGCCGGCCCGTCGTCCGGCAAGCCACCGCCCGTCAGCTGCGCGGATGACGCAGAGCGCCGCGATGCTCGCGGAGGCGTCGCCCTCGACGAGCCTCAGCGCCCAGCGCAGCGGCTGCAGCTCGAGCAGCACTCCCTCTGCGTCGGAGTGGTGGGCGACGAGCCGACCGGCGAGGCCATCGTGACTCGGTGACCCGCGCTCGCGCAGGCTCGCGATCGCCGCATCAGCTGCCCTCGTCAGCTCGGCGCTCGGCTCGAAATGGTCCTCGCGCCAGCGCACCTTGACGTGCTCGAGTGACCAGGGGCCGCGCGCGAGCACTCGAGGCCCTGGCAATCCAGCTGCATCTGCTCGGCGCTCCGTCACGGACATCGAAGTGAAAGGCTAGTGCGTGCTGCGATCGTCCATCGCAGCGTGCGAGTATGAGGGCAGCCTTGAGCGAGACGGATCTCGAGATCGCCCTGCTTGGACCCGGCGGCGTCGGCGGTCTGATCGCGGCTGTGCTCAGTGCCAGCAGCGTCGATGTGCTCGTGATCGCGACTGAGGCGACGCGCGAGGTGCTCGATCAGCGTGGGCTGAGGCTGAGCAGTGTCCGCTTCGGCGAGCTCACCGTCCATCCTCGGGTGAGCAGCACCCTCGACTGCCCTGTAGACCTGCTCGTTGCAGCGACGAAGGCGACTGGCCTTGCGGCTGCGCTCGATCGCGTGCGTGCGCCCGTGAGGGTCGTGCTGCCGCTGTTGAACGGCATCGATCACATCGAGTATCTGCGCAGGCGGTTCCCCTCCTCGACGGTGCTCGCAGGTGCGATCCGAGTCGAGTCCGACCGCCCTGAACCTGGAGTGATCAAGCACACGAGCCCCTTCCTGCGCGTGGACATCGCGGGCGGGGGGGCCTTCGACTCTGACGCAGAGCGGGTTGCAAGCCTGCTTCGGTCGTGTGGGCTGCCATGCAGGGTCGACCCGTCGGAGGCCGATGTGATGTGGGGCAAGCTCGTGCGTCTGAATGCGCTCGCATGCATGACGTCGGCCTACGATCT
>JAJYUP010000132.1 GCA_021792455.1 Actinomycetes bacterium
CATCAGCGCCTCGGTGCCGCCGACGATGAAGAACAGGAAGGTGAGGACCATGTACATGATCCCGATCTTCTTGTGGTCGGTTGTCGTCAGCCAGCCGATCCAGCCGCTGCGCTCGCGCTTGACCTCGTGTGCGACGACTTGGGGCACTGGTGCTGCGTAGGTGGCCATGATCCGATCGGTCTCCTAGTCCGCGTTCTTCTGCATCGCTGTGATCGCGGCGATGTGCGCTTTCGCGATCATGGGTTGAGCACGGTCCCCGTGCCGGTTTCTTTTTCGAGCTTCTGGCGGGCCTTCGCAGCTTCGACGTTCGCTTCGGCGATCAGCTTCTTCTGCCGTTCGAGCCAGGCTTCGAACTGCGCGGGCGGTATCGCGCGCACAGCTGCGATCATGCGCGCATGACCGCGGCCGCAGAGGTTCGCGCACTGCCCGCGGTAGACACCGGGTTTTTCGATCTTGAACCAGCCATAGTTGTGATATCCGGGCACGGCTTGGAGCTTGCCGCCGAGCTGCGGGATCCACCAGGAGTGCACGACGTCCATCGAGACGACGTTGAGGACGACTGTCGTGTGCGTCGGCACGACCATTTCGTAGTAGCTGTAGGGCGCGCCGAGGCCATCGTGTTCGCCGCCGGGGTAGACGTACTGCCATATGAACTGGCGCCCGATCACCTCGATTTCGAGGTACTTTTTGCTCGGCGGCAGCCGCTTTTCGGCGGTGGCGTAGAGCGTCCCCGACTCGCCTGCGAGCTTTGCGCCGTTCGCGTCTGAGTTCTGTGGGTTGATGATCCCCCCGAGCTTCACGAGCGTGAGGACCGCAAGCGCGACTACGATCGCGACGGCGGCGAGCGTCCACCCGAGCTCGAGGGCGTTGTTGCCGTGGCTCTGGACAGCGACCGGGTGGCGGCGGGCTCGGAAGCGGAACAGCGCATAGGCGAGGGCGCCCTCGACGAGGACGAAGATGACGAGCGCGATGTAGAGGACGATGTCGTAGAGGGAGTGGATCGAGTCGGCGTTCGGCGAGCCGCCCGTCTCGGGCGAGATCGTGAAGGCGAACGCGCTGGGCGCGAACGCCAGGCTGAGGAGCAGCGCGGGGGGCAACCCGATCGCGAGAGAGCGCAGCGGGACCCATCGCAGGGCGCCACGCCTGCGCGCACTGCCGCGGGGGGTCCCTCCGCCCGGCGAGCCTGCGTCGTGCTTGCCCGCGCTGCGCTGGTGCTGCCGGTCCATGCCTGCGAAGCGCCCGACTGCCGGGCGGACTCGCCTGCGGATCCATCGACGCACAGCGTGGCGGCGAGAGCCGGCGTGAGGCTCACCGATGCCGATCGCGGCGCGGGTGGAGTCGGCTCGTGTTCGCGGGTCGGTGCTCACGGAGAGGGGATTGTATTCACGACGGCAGCAGAGCGCTTCATGGCCGTCGAGCGGGTTGGAGGCGCGCCCCGAGGGGCCCCGCTCGCCGTCCGTTCTCGCTCAGGGTCTCACAGCCTCGCACGCGAACTGCGCCTGTGGGTCCTAAGGTGTCCGTCATGCACCTGCCGGATCGATGCCTCCCCGACGATCGTGAGCGACGTGGAGATCGCCCGCTCATCGGGCTCTGTGCTGCGCTCGAGCGTGCCCGCTGGGGCGTATGGGACCAGACTGCACTGCTGCTGCCCCGCTCCTACGTCGATGCCGTTCAGGGTGCGGGCGCGCTTGCGCTGCTGTTGCCGCCGGATCCAGCGGTGCAGCAGGACCCTGAGCAGCTGCTCTGCATGCTCGACGGCGTGCTGCTCGCCGGCGGAGCGGACATCGATCCCCGCTTCTATGGGCAGACGGCGCATCCGATGACGGAGCGGGGCGCTCCTTCGCGAGATGCGTTCGAGATCGCTCTCGCCCAGGCCGCGATCGCGGCCGACATCCCGGTGCTCGGAATATGCAGGGGCATGCAACTTCTCAACGTCGCGCTTGGCGGCAGCCTGCTTCAGCATCTTCCCGCGCTCCATGGACATGATGTCCATCTCGCGGTGGCTGGCACGTTCGAGGGAGCGGATCACCTCGTCGAGCTCGCTCCCGGCTCGCTTGCGGCGAGGGCTGCGGGTGAGATCCGTCACGTTGCGAAGTCACATCACCACCAAGGGGTGGACAGGATCGGGGAGGGGCTCGTCGTTACGGGCACCGCACCGATCGACGGCCTGCCTGAGGCCCTCGAGCTGCCTGGCAAGCGGTTCGTGCTTGGCGTTCAGTGGCATCCTGAGGTCGATCCAGGCAGCGAAGTGATCCGCGCGTTCGTCGACGCCGCCTCGCAGAGGCGACGGGCGCGATCCTGCTCTGAGCATGCTCCGACGGACGAGCGCTCGACGCCGATCCCGACCGCTGCGAGGTTGATCGACGGACGGTAGGCGTGGCGCGGAGGGGGCTGCGAGGGCCCGCCCCCCGCTCGCCCTCGATCGCGGCCGCCTCAGCCGCCTGCCTGCCCTGCCCCGCTGCGCTCGCCGGCTTTCTCTTCGTCGGCTGTCCGCCGCTGGGCGTGTCCTGCGCAGCTGCGCCCGCCGGCTCCTGCGTCGTCTGCCGCAGCGCGAGACAGCCGGCCGCTCGTCTGGAACCTATACTGCCCCCTCTGTGCGTCTGTCGAGCAGGGCGATCAGAGCGACCGCTTGGGGGCTCGTTGCGGTCGGCGTCGCAGCGCCGACGGTCCGCAAGCGGGTGAGGACTCGTCCTGTCGTGCTTCAAGCCGTCGCATTCGCGGCGCCCGTTGGCCTCGCGGTCGCGATGCGACGCTCCCGCCTGCGTGACGTCGCCGTGTGCGCGCTGCAGATGTGGGCGTACGTCGCGGCTTACAAGGCTCCCCACGACGATGAGGAGGCGCAGCGCGCGCGCGTTCTCGTCGACTACCCCATCGTCGTCGACAGGGTTCTCGGGCTCGGAGAGCTGCCGACCCTGCGCCTGCAGCGCGCGCTTGCATCCACTGGCCGGTGGCAGGCTCTGGACAAGGCGCTCGTCTGGACGCACTGGCTGTGGTTCGCGGTGCCTCACACCGCGCTTGCCTGGATCCTCTGGAGACAGCCGGCGCGCTTTCCACGGGCAGCGGCGATGACCTATGCGGTGTTCGATCTCGGCGCGATCGTCTACTGGATCGCCCCGACTGCGCCACCATGGTATGCGGCGTCCGTTGCCGGCCGCGCAGAGGAGTTCGTCGGCGGGCTGCGGGAGCAGACAGACGAGTGCGTGCTCGACGGGCGAGGCGCCGAGTCGAGCGAGCAGATCGTCGTGCGCCGCATGATGGCCGAGTATGGCGAGTTCTTCTGGAAAGACGGATGGGGTCCTCTCTACAGCGTCTTCGGGGGGAACCCCCTCGCTGCGATGCCATCGCTGCATTTTGCGACCTCGCTGATGGCGGCGATGCTCCTGAGAGAGACGGGCGTCGTCGCCGGCGCTGCTGGAGCGGCGTACTGCGGCGCGCTCGGCTTTGCGCTCGTCTATCTCGGCGAGCACTACGTCGTCGATCTCCTCGGTGGCGCGGCGCTTGCCCTCGCCGTGCGTCGGGTCGAGCCGCGACTCGCCCCGAGCCTGCGGCGTGCCGCGGCTCTGGTCGCCCATGTGGAACAGTGGGCGTGGGATGGGTGACGGTGTCGGGGACCGCGTCGACCGCGGCGATGGCTGGCAGTGTCGCGGAGGGCGTCGACCGCGGGGTTGGGTTGCACGAGAGTGCCGCGAGGTCTCGTTGCTACTATCAAAAGTAAAGCAGCTGGGTTGAGCAGCTTCGAAGGCGAGGTGCCATGACGGATGTCGAGAACGTGATAATCATCGGCAGCGGGCCGGCGGGTTACACCTCTGCGCTCTACACCGCGCGCGCGAATCTGCGCCCGCTCGTGATCGAGGGCTACGCCTGGGGCGGGCTGCTGCAGCAGACGACTGATGTCGAGAACTACCCAGGGTTTCCAGAGGGGATACTCGGGCCGGAGCTGATGCAGCGGTTCAGGGAGCAGGCGGAGCGGTTCGGCGCGCGTCTGCTCACCGATGAGGCCGCAAGCGTTCGGCTCTCGCGTGATGTCGGCGGCGTCCACCAGGTCGTTGCAGGTGAGCGGGAGCACTACGCGAGGTCGGTCATTCTCGCGATGGGCGCCCAACACAAGAAGCTTGGGGTCCCAGGCGAGGACGAGCTCGCCGGCAGAGGTGTCAGCTACTGCGCGACGTGCGACGCCGCGTTCTTCAAGGGCGCGACGACTCTGATCGTCGGCGGAGGAGACTCCGCGATGGAGGAGGCGATCTTCCTCGCGAAGTTCGCGAAGCACGTGACGATCGTGCACCGGCGAGATGAGTTCCGGGCTTCGAAGATCATGTTCGACAGGGCGCGAAGTCACGAGAACATCGATCTGCTCACGCCCTATCGCGTGAAGGAGCTGAAGGCTTCAGAGAACGGGTCGCTCGCGACCGCTGTGCTCGAGCAAACCGAGAGCGGCGACGAGAGGGAGCTCGAGATATCTGGGGCGTTCATCGCGATCGGGCACGAGCCCCAGTCTGCGATCGTCGCAGGTCAGGTCGAGCTCGACGAGAAAGGCTACGCAGTGGTCCAGGGACGCTCGACGAGGACCAACCTGCCGGGGGTGTTCGCGGCGGGTGACCTGGTTGACCACACCTATAGGCAGGCGATCACCGCCGCAGGCTCAGGTTGCCAAGCTGCACTCGACGCCGAGTGGTACCTGAGGGACACGCCTGGCGTGCCGGCGCCAGAGGGCATGCCTGAAGGCGATCTCGCCGAGAGCCAGTGGATCCACGCCGGCGGCGCTTGAGGGCCGCGCAGGCGGCGGCGCTCAGCGCGCTAGGGCATTCACGCCTGTGAGGCTGCGGCCTATGATCAGCTTTTGGATCTCCGATGTGCCCTCGTACAGCGTGGTCACGCGCACGTCTCTGAAGTGGCGCTCGACCGGATGGTCGTCGACATAGCCGGCGCCTCCATGAACCTGGATCGCGAGGTTGGCGCAGCGCACTGCCGCCTCGGTTGCGTGCAGCTTCGCGATCGAGGTCTCAGTCGTGCTCGGACGAGCGCAGTCCTTCGTGAACGCAGTCTTCCAGACCAGCAGCCGTGAGGCTTCCGTCAGGACGGCCATCTCGGCGATCATCGCCTGAACGAGCTGGAAGGCGGCGATCGGCCGACCGAACTGCTCCCTCTGCTGCGAGTACTTCACGGAGGCCTCAAGGCAGCCCTGACAGACGCCGACGCAGCCGGCCGCAACTGAGAACCGACCTGAGTCCAGCGCGGACATCGCAACCTCGAAACCGTCGCCGATGCCGCCCAGCAGTTCGCCCTCATCGACCTCCACAGACTGCAGGGAGATCGAGGCGGTGTCTGAGGCGTGCAGGCCCATCTTGTGCTCGATCGGCTGGGTGATGAACCCGGGCTGATCCGTGCCCACGAGAAAGCACGCAAGCCCCTTGTGCCCGAGGCTCGGGTCGGTCTGGGCGAAGATGAGGGCGAGCTTCGCGTAGTTGCCCATCGAGATCCACATCTTCGCCCCATCGATCCTCCAGCCGGAGGCCGTCCGCTGCGCCCTGGTACGGAGTTTTGCAGCGTCTGAGCCGGTGTCGGGCTCGGTGAGGCCGAAGCAGCCCAGGATCTCTCCGGAGCACAGCTTTGGCAGCCACCTCAGCTTCTGCTCCTCGGTGCCCCATCGCAGGATCGCCGAACAGACGAGGGAGGTCTGCACCGAGACGACGGTCCTCACGGATGAGCATCCTCGGCCGATCTCCTCGACGATCAGGCCGTAGCTGCGATAGTCCAGACCGGCGCCGCCATAGCGCTCCGGCACGATTGCGCCAAGGTAGCCTTGGGCGGCGAGCTTTGCAACGAGGCTGAGGTCGAACCTGTGCTCGCGGGCGTTGTTGCGTGCCGCCTCGACGATCTCCTTCTCCGTGAACTCCCTTGCCGTTCTGCGGATCAGCTGCTGCTCGTCGGTGAGGTCGAAGTTCATGCCCGTGTCCCTCCTTCTCATCATCTGCCCGCACGACCGCGGGCGTCCTCGCTCCGCGCGTGCCGGAGCGGAGGCAGCGCAGCGGCCCCGCTCACCGGCCCGTGGAACCCTCTTCGCGGGGACGCTACCGCGCGGAGCGCTTCGGTGTGCGCCACGGCGCCTGCAAGCGCGCGTTCAACTCCTGCGCCAGCCCCTCGATTGGCAGCCGCTCCTGGGCGAGCGTGTCACGATCTCGCACCGTCACGGTCGCGTCGTTGAGGCTCTCATGGTCGATCGTCACGCAGTAGGGGGTGCCGATCTCGTCCTGGCGGCGGTAGCGCCTGCCGATCGAGCCGCCGTCGTCGTACTCGCTCTGGAGGACAGGCCGCAGCGCGGCGTGCACCTGTGCCGCGAGCTCAGGCTGGCCGTCCTTGCGCACGAGCGGCAGCACGGCGACCTTCACAGGGGCGAGCTCCGGGTGCAGGCGCAGGACGGTGCGGCGCTCCCCGGCGCCCGCACCTCCCCGCACCACTTCCTCGTCGTATGCGTCGACGAGAAATGCAAGCAGCGCCCGGTCAA
Organism: Actinomycetes bacterium; assembly: GCA_021792455.1. GTDB lineage: Bacteria > Actinomycetota > Thermoleophilia > Solirubrobacterales > Solirubrobacteraceae > Palsa-744. The sequence goes on from JAJYUP010000132.1 coordinate 6,503, forward strand.
CGCCGGCGGCAGGCTCGATCACCTTCGGAACGTAGCGCTCTCCGGTCGCCTG
>JAJYUP010000133.1 GCA_021792455.1 Actinomycetes bacterium
GATCGCGTCGTGCCTGTGTCCTCCCCCGAGGCCGCCGAGCTCACGAAGCTCCTGGAGAACATCTTCCGGTCGGTGAACATCGCGCTCGTCAACGAGCTCGCCATGCTGTCCGACCGGATGGGAATCGACATCTGGGAGGTCATCGATGCCGCCGCGACGAAGCCCTATGGATTCATGCGCTTCGAGCCGGGGCCGGGACTGGGTGGTCACTGTCTGCCCGTCGACCCCTTCTACCTGTCCTGGCGTGCGCGCATCTTCGACATGAGCACGGAGTTCATAGAGCTCGCTGGCAAGATCAATCAGCAGATGCCCTACCACTGCGTCTCGAAGGTCCAAAGCATCCTCAACGATGCCGGCCTCCCAGTTCACGGATCGCGGATCGCGATTCTCGGAGTCAGCTACAAGCCGGGCGTCGGCGATATCCGTGAATCACCCGCATTGAAGATCATCGACCTGCTCGTGCAGGCGGGGGGTGAGATCGTCTACCACGACCCACACGTGCCATTCCTGCAGGAGATCGGGCTGCGGAGCGTTTCCCTCGAGGACGCCCTCTCCCGAGCTGACGTCGCGGTCATCGCAACGGCCCACCCTGACGTCGATCACGAGTTCGTTGTCGAGCACGCGGAGCGGGTGCTCGACCTGCGTGGAATCACGCGGGCGCTTGCCGCCGAGCGGGCGAGAGTGCTCTGAACCCAGCCGGGCGCCTCCTCCACCCCAGGCCCCAGGGGGCGCTCGCCGCCGAGCGCGCGACGCGCTGAACCCATCACCAGCCGAGGTCGCGATCTATCCGCAGCTGAGAGCGCAGCCGCTGGGAGGTGAGCTTCACGAGCTCTCGATCCACGTGGTAGTCAGAGCTGATGTCCCTGCGCCTGAAGGACGCACCCGCGGCGCGTTCGACTGCACCTGCGACCGCAGCGGCAAGCGCAGGGCCCGGTGCGAGATCTTCGGTTGCGAGGCGACTCAAAAGTGAGTCGGCAGCCCGCTCGAACCGCCACCAGGTGGCAAGGCAGCGCGCCGCCAGAGGCAGCCCGCTGCTCGCGAGCTCCGTCTGCCACAGCAGGGTTCCAACCTCGTCCAGGGCGATCTTCACCGGCGGCGCACCCTGATGCAACCGAAGGCTCCTCTGGGCAGCCGCCTCTCCGCGCGAAGGCAGGACGAGCGGATGCGGCGTCGGCATCAGCTCAGCGATGACCGGCGCGCCAGGCTGCGCGTCCGACCAGAACATCGAGTATGGGTAGACGAGGTCGCCGAGGACGATCTCGCCCATCGTGAAGTGAAGCCGGCTGGAGGGATCTGCGCCGCCAGACCTCGAAGGGCGGGCAGACGCCGCAGCAGCGCCTCGCACCTGCCTCGAGCGCGCCTCTTCGTCGGAGGGCCGCGTTGCCGCGGTCACCTCGCTTGGACGGGCTCCAACCGGCAGCCCAAGCGCGCACAGCGGCGCGGACTGGCCATAGAGCCTGAACAGCGCGAGCATCGGCGAATCCGGTTGCAGTCGCTTTCGGGGCCAGCGCTCGCCAGAGGCGAGGCCCTGCCACAGCGCCAACGCAAGCTTGTTGCCAACACGCTCGATAGCCGCGGCCCCGCCTCCGGGTGCAACCGGCCGCCGCCCCGGTGCAACCGGCCGCCGTCCCGGTGGAGCCGGCCGCGGCCTCGGTGGAGCCGGCCGCGGCGCAGCTGGACCCGCGAGGTCAGCAGCTGGATGCAGCCCGCCAGCGGGTGGAGCCGGCCCGTCGGCACGTGAAGCCGCCCGCGCCTGCTGATCGGGGCGCCTCACATATGACTCGTTGGCAGCGTAACGGGCAGGGGCCTCGAGCCTCGCCGCGTCATCCTCCGACCCGTTCGCGACGCCCCCCGGCGCGGCGGCGCCCACAGCGATCGTGCCGCTGCTGCTCATCTGCATGCATGAGGTGCAGCCAAGCCTCTGCTTGCCGACTGCGAGCGAGGCCGCCTCGCCACAGTGAGGGCAGAGCTGCGGTGCGAGCTCCCCCGCGTGCGCAAGCCAGGTCAGCGACAGGGGGAAGCGCCGCTCGCCGCGCCGGATCTCGATCGGCAGCAGGTAGGCGGGCACGAGGATGACGTGCAGCCGGAACGGTGCGATGCGGTGCGATGGCCTGCACTCCTGTTCGACCTCCGCGCGCCTGCGCTCATGCTCGCGCCTGACCAGCTGCGCCTGCGACTGCAGCGTTCGCCTTCGATCCGGATCGGCAGAGCGCATGCGGCGATCGATCGACTCGAGAGCGGCTGTGTAGTAGGCGTCGACCTGCTTCAGCTCGCTGAGGAGCGCACGCTGGGCCTGCAGCGCCAGCGAAGCCATCCTCACGGCGGCGCGCGCCTCCAACTCGCTCTCGACGGCCGACAGAGCGCGCTCCAAGTCGCAGGGCAGCGCCAGGTGTCGATGACCGCCGTCTGAGCGGCGCTCCACGCGCTCGAGGCTCCTCACCACCGTCTGCGAAGGCAGAAGCCCCGAATCAGCGTAGACCCACACCTCCTCCGGCTCCCCAGAGCGGTGCGCGAGCGACGCTTCGCAGCTGAGCATCGCACCTGCGCGGAGCATCGGCAGCAGCACTCCCCTCGGCTCCCCGACGACGTCCACGCGCCCGTGCGCGACGCTCAGCTGGCGTCGGACCTCGCCCTGGAGAACCGCCCTGCCTGGCGGCGGGGACGCAGGCCAGGAAAGCTCGAGGACTCCGGCGTCGCCCGCGCGCAGCACCGCCTCCGCCGCCGCCTGCAGCGCGGGGTGCCCTGCCGTCAACAGCTCAGCGCCCTCCTCTCGGGCGAGGTCGGGGTCTGCCGTCACGACGAGGTCCTCTGGCAGCTCGTAAGCGCTGCTCAGATGCTCTGGGAGCAGCAGCAGCGCTCTGTCAGAGCGCTCTTCGACGAGCGCGCCTTCGCGCTCCGCGTGGCGAAGCCAGAACCTCAGCCCAGGCTCGCTCGTCAGCGTCCCCGCGCCGAGGACGCTCACGACGGCAGCAGCGCGTCGACCTGCTCGCGCGATCGAAGGTAGGAGCCGCGCGCCTGAGCGAGGCGCTCGCCGACCGTCTCGAGGCGCTCAGTGAGCTCGGTCTCATCAGCGCTGTTGACGTGCTCGAAGAAGACGAGCGCCTCGAAGTCGAGGTCCTCCTCGACCCGGCCGATGATCATGTCGAGCTCGCCGACGACGAGCTCGAACAGGTTGATCTTCCGCTGCAGAACCTCGATGAGCCGCTGCTCGATCGTGCCCGCGGTCACGAGGTTCGTCAGCGACACGTCATGACGCTGACCTATGCGGTGGATCCGGCCGAGACGCTGCTCGATCACCATCGGGTTCCATGGCAGATCGAAGTTCACCATCTCGTGGCAGAACTGCAGGTTGCGCCCCTCCCCTGCCGCCTCAGTGCTGAGCAGGATCGGCTCGTCACCGGCGAAATCGACGATCGCAGCCTCCTTCTCAGCGCGCGTGAGGCTGCCATCGTAGGAGACCGCCGGCAGGCCTGCAGCCGCCACCTCCCGCTCGAGCTCGGCAAGGGTGCGCCTGAAGGCGGTGAAGACGATGACCTTCTCACCGCGCTGCGCGATCGGTGCGAGCAGCTTCAGCAGCGCGCTCATCTTCGCGGTGCCGCCAACCGCCTCCGCCGCGCGCGCGAGATCATCGAACCCGAGCTTGCGCAGGCTCGGCGCGCATGCCGCTGGGCTCGACCCCGCGAGCTGCTGCAGGATGCGCAGCGGCAGCGCGCTCCCGCGCCCTTCGCGGCCCGCGCGCTCCCTCACTCGCTTCGATATCTCGAGGTAGAGCTCCGCCTCGCCTTCGGCCGGCGTGACGCAGATCGTCTCAGCGAGCCGGCGCGGCAGGGAGAGGGCGATCTCGCTGCGACGGTGACGGACCATCATCTCCCGCAGCGCCAGGCGCAGCTCTGCGACCTCGCGTGCCTGCCCGCCGCCACCTCCCCCATGCCGCCGGCGAAACGCGGCGGCGTCGCCAAGGCCGCCTGGTCGCACGATGCCAGCGAGCTCGAACAGATCAGAGAGGCGATTCTCGATCGGCGTAGCGGTGAGCAGCAGCATGAAGCGAGTGCGCAGCGAGCGCCCGAGGCGCCCTGAGGCGGTGCGCTGGTGCTTCAGCCTGTGTGCCTCATCGATGATGACGAGATCCCAGCTGAGCTCCTGCAGCCGGCCGCGCAGCGGCTGCCGGCGCGCGGAGGCAAGCGAGGTGATGAGCACAGGATGGGTGCCTGCAGGCGGAAGCGAGGGGAAGTCCCTGCCTGAGACGATCTCGCACGGCAAGCCGAACTTGCGCTCGAGCTCCTCGCGCCACTGCTCGACGACGCCGGCTGGCGTGATCACGAGCACCCGGCCCGCGAGGCTTCGCAGCCGCAGCTCGCTGAGCACGATCCCCGCCTCGATCGTCTTGCCGAGGCCGACCTCATCGGCGAGGATCGCCCTGCCCTGCATGTGCCGGAGGACCCTGGACGCGGAGTCGAGCTGGTGCTCGAAGGGCTCGAACCGAAGGTGGGGCAGGCACATCAGCGTGTCGAACCCCGGCCGGGTGGAGACGGCGAGCGCTTCGTCGAGCAGCTCAGAGCGCGCCGCGTCGACTGGGGCGGCAGCGACGAGCTCGGCGAGCAGATGGGCGCAGATGTCGGCAAACCGCGCGGGGGCTGCACCCGTGCTGCGAGCGGAGCAGGGGCGCACCGAGGGCGCGGCCAGCGTTCGCGCGTCGTCCTCGAGCAGGCTCATCACCACGATCGGTGATGATTGCACCGCAAGGGGACATCGATGCCCGAGAGCGTCGCGATGCCCGAGAGCGTCTCGATGCCCGAGAGCGTCTCGATGCCCGAGTGCGTCGCGATGCCCGCCTCACGCCGCTTCGCCGCGCGGCGGGCGCACCAGATCTGAGAGGGTATCGGCACATGGCACTCGTGAAGATGAGCGCGCCGCTCGCGCGGGAGATCAGGCTCTGGGCGCCGGAGCGGCCCTTCCACCTGCACTTCTGGGACGGCGTCAGGCTGCCCGCGACCGAGCAGGACGCGCCGACGTTCGAGATCGCAAGCCCCGCCGCGCTCGGCCACCTGGTCAGGGCACCTGGGCGGCTCGGCCTCGGGCGCGCCTGGGTGGACGGCTCGCTCAGCACCGATGACATCGACCGCGCCTTCCTCGTCATCGAGCGCTGGAGGCCGCCGCCGATCAACCCTGCTCGAGGCGCGCGGCTCGGCGCAGCCTTTCTCGCCGCCGCACTCCCGGGCGGCATCCCCCGCCGCCCCGCGCTCGAGCTCATCCTCTCAGGGGAGCGCCACTCGAAGGAGCGCGACGCCGCCGCCGTCAGGTACCACTACGACGTCGGCAACGAGTTCTTCTCGCTCTTCTTGGACGAGTCGATGACATACAGCTGCGGGATCTTCTCTCGTGGGGCGAGCACGCTCGAGGAGGCCCAAGAGAGCAAGCTCGACCTCGTCGCGACGAAGCTCGAGCTCGAGGAGGGGCAGCGGCTGCTTGACGTCGGCTGCGGATGGGGCAGCTTCGCGATCCACGCCGCAAGCCGGTACGGCGTGAGCGTGACGGGCATCACGCTCTCGCCCTCCCAGGCGGCATATGCGCGGAGGCGGGTCGCTGAGGCAGGGCTCTCGAAGAAGATCGAGATCCGACTGTGCGATTACAGGGAGCTGAGCGGCGAGCGCTTCGACGCGATCGCGAGCATCGGGATGGCGGAGCACGTCGGGCAGAGCCAGATCGACGCCTACGCCCGCTCCCTCGAGCGGGTCCTGGAGCCAGGCGGCCTGCTGCTGAACCACGCGATCGCGCTCACCCACCTCGGCGACGACCCGACCGCCGACACGTTCTCGATGCGCTACGTCTTCCCTGATGGCGAGCCGCTGATGCTCTCCCGGATCGAGCTTGCGCTCGAGCGGGCGGGACTGCTCACAAAGCACGTCGAGTGCTTCGTGGACGACTACGCGATCACCCTGCGCCACTGGACGAACCGCCTGGAGCAGCGACTGCAGGAGGCCGAAGCGCTCGCCGGTCCGCAGCGCACCCGCGTCTGGCGCCTGTACCTGCGCGCCGCGCGGCAGGGCTTCGAAGACGGCTACACCGCCGTCTACCAGGTGAAGGCGCAAAAGCGGGGCTGAGAGATGCTCCGCAGTCAAGCCCCTCTCATGCCGCCTCGCCTCGCTGGGCTCGGCAGAAGGCGTGCATTCACTCCGGGCGGTGCGGCCTGCTGCTCATCGGCGATCACCGCCTCGTCTTCTGCACGCATCGCAAGCGGCTGATCCAGCCAGCCCAGGTCCGGCGGCGTCCTGCTCAGCAGCGCGCGCAGCGCCTCGCACAGCTCGAGGCCCAGGATCTCGCACCAGCCGGAGGCGTTCACGCCCCCGTCGCGGACCGCCCACTGCTCATCATCGAGCTCGACCTGCGGAGCCTCCTGTCCGAGCCGGGTCGAGGCATTCCACATGCGCGACGTGCCGACCATTCGCGACCGTCTGACAACGCAGCGGCTCCGTCGTGGTCCCGCGTGCGCTCGTGATCTCGGCCGCCTGCGCATCC
>JAJYUP010000025.1 GCA_021792455.1 Actinomycetes bacterium
GTGCGGCGTGAGCGATACGCTTCAAGCGATGTCACGAGGTGCATCGCTTCGGAGGATGCACGAACGGCACAGCCCTCACCAGGCCAGGGTTTCAACACTGACCGAACACTGACCCCGAGTCGGGGCGTGCCCTGGACCTTTGGTCAGGCGGAGACACGGCCAGCGAGTAACATCAAACTGGCTGGAGAGCCGAGTGCAATGACAACGAGGTTCACAGCGTGCTTTGGCAGTGAGTGAAGTGGCGGGGCGGTGAGGGAAAGGACAACTGGTGGTGGCGATGCATGAACCGTCGGCCAGCGGCAGCCGTCTGAAGCGGCTCGTGATCGCGGCGGACAACTCGCTGATCGTCGACGTGATCGCCCTCGGCCTGCGCCGCAGTGGGGATTTCAAGCTGCTCGGCCACGTCGACGCGCGCACCGCCTCGCCGCGGACGCTCATCGACGCGGACCCGGACATCGTGTTGATCGATGATCAGGAGCAGTCAGAGCGAACGATCGAGCTGATACGGGCGATAAAGGCGGCGCGGGATGGCATCGCCGTGCTGGTGTTGACGCTGACGATGGAGTCGGGGTGGCTCGACGCGATCTTCACGGCCGGTGCCACCGGTGTGATCTCGAAGGCGACACACCCCGTCGCGCTCACGACTCTCGTGCGCGAGACGGTGAACGGACATGTGATCCACGTGTACAAGCGTCTCGCGCCAGGCCGTGGCGCGAAGGTGAACGCTGTGGCGCTGGAGGGGTCGCTGCTGACACGGCGTGAGCTCGAGGTGCTGCAGCTCGTCGCGGCGGGCTCGACGAACGGGGAGATCGCGCGGAAGCTGTGGGTGACCCAGCAGACCGTGAAGTTCCATCTCGCGAACGTCTACCGCAAGCTGGAGGTCTCGAACCGGACGGAGGCAAGCCACTACGCGCATGTGAACGGCTTGATCGACACAGACGCGCCCGCAGCGGTGGAGCAGCCGGCCGGAGCCGCCTGAGCGGGCCAGATGATCGTCGGTGCTGCAGCCGACAGGGCATCAGCGATGTGCGGATCGCGCGCGATGTGGGCCGCGGTCGATGAGATCACCAGTGCGCCGGTGGGCGTCGAGGCGCTGCGGAGGCATGGGCTGCATCTGATCGCAGCGCACGCACGGTGCGCTCGCGGCGAGCCGCTTCACCCGGAGCTGCGCCGTGAGCAGCAGCGCGCTGCAGCTCGGGCGCTCGCGGCACCTGTGATCCTGAGACGGGCGTGCGACGCCTTCGACGGTCCGTTCCTGCTGATGAAGGGGCCAGAGATCGCCGCTCGCTATCCGCAGCCGACGATGCGACCGTACATCGACCTCGATCTGCTCGTCGATGATCCAGAGGGTGCCCGCGCGGAGCTGCTCAGAGCCGGCTTCAGCGAGGTCGGCGACCCGGCGCGTTACGCCGGCGCACATCACCTGCGCCCGCTGGTTTGGCCTGAGCTTCCGCTGCCGATCGAGCTGCACCGAACGATCAACCACCCGAGCTGGCTGCGTCCGCCTGCGACCGCCGGGCTGCTCGCGTGCTCGCAACCGAGCGCGATCGGCGTGCACGGGCTGCGCGCGCTGCCGCCCGGCGCCCACGCGCTCGTGCTCGCACTTCACGGGTGGGCGCATGAACCGCTGCGGCGACTGCTCGATCTCCTCGATGTCGCAGTCGCGCTCGAAGGCGGGAGAGGCAGAGACCCGGCGTCCGAGCTGGCGCGCGACTGGGGGGTGCGACGGCTGTGGCAGACGACGCTGAACGCGGTCGATGCGCTGCTCTACGGGCGAGGCGATACGTTCGCGTTGCGTGTGTGGGCGCGTCACTTGCGCCAGCTGCGAGAGCGCACGGTGCTCGAGGGCCACATGGCCCGCTTTGCGGGGCCCGCATGCGGCTCCCCTTCGCACCTGCCAAGAGCGCTGGTGGCGGCAGCCGGGGCGTTCACGGCTGCGGCAGGGCGGAAGAGCGAGGAGCGACGGGTCGACGCTGCTCGTCGCACCGTCTACGCTCTTGCCGATGCGTTTCTGGCGCAGTCCCGCCACGAGTCGGCAAGGCGGTCGCGAAGGGGGAGGCGGCTGTGAAGCAGCGCCTGCGCGCCGAGCAGCTCGACTGGCGGCAGATCGACGAGGAGATCGTCATCCTCGACGGGGCGCGCGCCGAGTACCTGACGCTCAACAGATCTGGCGCTGTCCTTTGGCGCAGGCTCGCGCTGGGCGCGACGCGAGAGGAGCTCGCATCCGCTCTGCTCGACGTCTATGAGGACCTCGACCCCGCAAGCGCCGGGGGGGATGCAGACGCGTTCCTCTCGAGGCTCGCGAGCCTCGGGCTGCTCGAGGAATGAGTGCACCGCGGCTGTCAGAGATCGCGTCCCTGCGCGCCGCCTGGTGGGCACACAGGGCACTTTGCGCGGCGAGAGCAGGGCTGTTGCGCGGGGAGCTGAGGACCGTGCGCATCCCCGGTCCGCCGCCGCTGCCGTCCTCAGCAGTTCGCGGTGTCGAGGCGCTGCTTCGACGGCGGTCGCACAGCTGCCTGGAGGGAGCGCTCGTGCGGCAGCGCTGGCTTGCCGCCCAGGGCGAGCATCGCGACATCGCGATCGGCGTGATGCCGCCATCGCAGGGGTTCGCCGCCCATGCCTGGCTCGAGGGTGACAGCGATCCGATCGCAGAGCGGTTTCACGAGCTCACGCGCGTGCGGCTGTGACCGTCGAGACGCTGAGCTCGCTCGAGATCGCCTCAGGCGCCGTGATCGGGGTCCTGCCCCGGAGGGCGGATACTGCAGGCATGTGCCCGATCGGGCGCGAAGGGGGTGGTTCGCCCGATTGCGATGCCGAGCGACCACGTGACGTGCGGGCGGCGCTGGAGGAGGCGATCCTGCCAGCGCTGCTGCAGGCCCCCTGCCTCGTGAGCTTCTCCGGCGGTCGTGACTCCTCTGCCGTGCTCGCGGTCGCAGTGCAGCTCGCACGGCGCGAGGGGCTCGCCGCGCCGATTCCGGTGACGAACGTCTTCCCGGCGGCCCCTGAGACGTGTGAGAGCTCCTGGCAGCAGCGGTTGATCTCACATCTGGGACTGAGTGAATGGGTGAGGATAGAGCACGCGAATGAGCTCGATCTGGTTGGGCCCTACGCACAGCGAGTGCTTGGCGAGCAGGGGCTCGTGTGGCCGCCGAACGTGCACTTCCACCTGCCCCTCATCGATGCGTCGAAGGGCGGTTCTCTGCTGACCGGCATCGGGGGTGATGAGCTGTTCCTGGCGGCACGCACCAAGGAGGCTCCAGGGAGGAGGGCTTTGGTGCTGCTGCATCCCCGTGAGCTGGCGCGCACTGCGCTCGCCAGTGCTCCAGCGTCGCTGCGACGGCTCGTGGTGAGGCGCCGGCGACGGATCGAGGCGGCGTGGCTGCGCGCGCGAGCGCGGCGTGAGATCAGCGAGATCCTGGCGCACCAGGCCGCGGCGCAGCCCGCCAGCTTGTCCGAGCGGATGGCATGGTGGCGACGAATGCGCTACCTGCACGTGGGAATCGCCGCTCTCGAGAGGACGGCAGAGCGGCCAGGCGTGATGCTTCTGCATCCGCTGCTCTGCGCGGGGGTCTGGAGCGCGGTGGCCGACTCTGCGGCGCCAAGCGGCTTTGCCGGCCGCACCGAGGCCATGCACCGCCTCTTCGGCGACCTGCTGCCGCCGCCACTGCTCACGCGGAGCTCGAAGGCGCGGTTCGACGCCGCTTTCTGGACGGCTCGCGCGGCGGCGTTCGCCCACGACTGGGATGGCCGCGGGGCACCAGAGGAGTGGGTGGACGGCGCGAAGCTCGAAAGGCACTGGCAGGATGAGCGCCCAAGCGCGCAGTCCTTCACTCTCCTCCAGTCGCTCTGGCTTCAGTCCGTCCACGAGGCGTCTGGAGAAGCCTGGTGCCCACCCCGAGCGAGACGTTGAAGCCGAGCAGCGGGCTGTGTCTGCAAAGCGAGAGCTCTCTGGGCCTGAACCGCGGTGGCCGCGGGCATCCTCTCTGCCAGGCTGTGCCAAGCGGGGCTGCTGTCCGCAGAAGGCTCCCGGAAGCGGCGCCTCCAGGTTGGCCGGCCCGCCAGCTCCTGCGGAGAGAACAACTGTGCTTAAGTTGAGCTGACGCGGCTCGCAGCAGCAGATAGCCTCCATTCAACGGCACATGCTCGAGGAGGGCAACGCAGATGGATCGCAACACATCTACCGAGCGGCGCAACTACGAGAAGCCAAGTGTGAAGGTGCTCGGGTCGCTGCATCTGCTGACGAGGGAAACCGGTAAGGCCTACGGCGAAACCGACGGTTTCTACATGGTCGAGAACGGCGCCACGCTGCACTCGGTCTCCTAGGCCTCCCCACAGGCGAGGCGAGCGGCACATCGCTCGCCAGTGGCTTCAGCATGTGCCGCGCGCGGTCGCGCGGTGCGATGGCAGGCGCGCAGCGAGACGCTGCGGATCCTCGCTGCCGGCTGCGTGAGGTTGCACGTGTCGTGCTGGATCTCGTCGCTCCTGCAGCGAGCGCAGATCTGCTCCTGTGCGCAGCTGGTGGAATCTCGGCGCTCCCAAAGGCGCTTGTCGTCTCCTGGGCTCGCCTGGGACCGGCTGGGCGCAGCTGACGCGGCCATCTCCCCGGTCTGCCGACATCTCAGCGGCGAAAAACCTACACTTTTGGTCAGTGTCGACATCGGGGTCCCAACGGGGCTGGCCGTCTGCCCCGAAGGGGAGACGTTCGTGTCGAGCCGTTGGCGGGACATTCGCGGTTGACCTGACACCGCGCTCGCACAAACGTTGACGACTGCGCGGCGCAGTCGCGCAGCGCGGTGCGCGTGTCGAGACCTGCTGCATACGCCAAGCGGACGGCAAGGAGGGTCTCGATGTTCAGAGCAGTGATGCGGATTGCCTCAGTCGCCTCGATCTCTGTGCTGATTCTGGGGGTCTCATCGGCGGCTGCCGACCGAGACTCCCACCCCGCAACAAATCTCGCGGCAGCCGCGGGCCTGCACTCCGCAGGGAGGCGCTCACGCGCCAGCTGCGGCACGGGCAGGGCTCAGTCACGGCGTCGCGGCGCCCACGGTCGCGCGGCGACGAAGACGCGGCGCGGTCGCGGGGGCGGTGCCGCCCATCTGCACAACGTCTCCGCGAAGGCATCAGATCGCACGGGACGAACGCATAGGCGAGCGTCTCGCGGCACGGTGTCGCGAGCGCGCCGCTGTTCGGCGCGAGATCCGAAGAAGCGGTTCGCGCCCGCCTCGCGCGCTGGGCAGCCCGCCCCGTGGAGCAGCGATCCGGTGCCACCGCCACCGCTGGTGTCGAAGGCCGCTCCGGGTCCGCCCGCGCCGCCACCGGCACCATCACCACCAGCGCCGCCTGCGCCGAAAGGCAAACCGCCGAGCGCGCCGGGGGGTGAAGCAACGACAACGACGAGCACGAGCACGAGCAGCAGCGAATCTGCGACGAGCACGAGCTCGACCGATCCAGTGACAGCGACGAGCACGACCTCAACGGATGCGAGCACGAGCACGGAGAGCAGCACGGAGACGAGCAGCACGAGCAGCGAAGCAGCCTCGCCCACGACATCGACGACGAGCACAACCACTGCGACCACGACGGAATCGGCCTACAGCAGCGAATCGAGCTCGACGACCACGACCTCTGGCACAACGAGCTCGACATCGTCGAGCTCGACAGAGACCGCCACCACCGCGACCGGACAGTCGAGCGCCGGGGTGCCTGTGAACGAGGTGCCGCCGAGCATCGATGGGACGGCGCAGGTCGGAGGCACCCTCGTGGCGACGACGGGAACGTGGTCAGAAAGCCCGACGAGCTACTCCTACCAGTGGGCGCAGTGCAGCCCAAGCGGCACGGACTGCACGATCGTCGACGGCGCCAACGGCAGCGAATACAGACCGTCCGCGGGTACGGTCGGCTCCACGCTCGAGGTGTCGGTGACGGCCGGCAACGCGGAGGGCAGCGGCTCGGCGGTGAGCTCCGCGGCGACCGGGGTGGTGATCGCGCAATCGAACATCTACGTCGCGCAGAGCGCAACCGGGGAGGCAAATGGGACGAGCTGCGAGAACGCGCGAGAAGCAGCGTGGTTCAACCAGCCAGAAAGCTGGGGCGCGGGATCTGGGGAGATCGGCCCGGGCGCGATGGTTCATCTGTGCGGGACGATCTCAACGAACCTGGTCGCAGAGGGGAGCGGCAGCGCCGAAAGCCCGATCGTCATCTACTTCGAACCAGGTGCCGCCATCTCGATGCCGGTCTGCCCGGGTCGTGGCGAGGGCTGCTTGGACACGAACGGCGAGAGCCACCTGACGATCGACGGGGGCACGAGCGGCGCAATAGAAGACACGGCGAACGGCACGAACCTCAGCGAGCATGTGAGCGGCAGCTACGGGATCGAGGCGGCCAACTGCAACGGCTGCAAGATCGAAAACCTCACGATCCGGAACCTCTACGTGCATGAAAGCGCGACCGACACGAGCATCGATGCAACCCAGAACCAGGGCATCAACTTCTCTGGCAGCCATCTCACCATCGCAGACAACACGCTTCACGACATCGGCTGGGCGCTCGTTGCAGAATGGACAGAAGATGACGAAGGCGTCTCCATCCACAACAACGACATCTATCGCATCGATCACGGACTCGCCTCCACTGCAGCATTCTCCGGAGGCAGCATCGGGCCGATCTACGTGTACGGGAACGATTTCCACGACTACGCCAACTGGGACACGACGACCGACTCCTATCATCACGACGGCATTCACTGCTTCTCAGCGGACGCGGTCGGATACACGCCCCACTACAACGGGCTGTACATCTACGGCAACCGCTTTGGTGGCGAAACCGGTCATGACATGACAGCGCAGGTCTTTCTCGAGGGAGGTTCGGGCGAAGGCGCCACTCCCTGCGCCGATCCGACGTCGAACATATGGCTGTTCAACAACGTCGTCTCTGAGGGTGCGCCTCTGTACAACGGACTGTTCGGCTTGGCGTCCGGAACACTGCATGTGTACAACAACACGTTCATCGGAAGCAGCACCGAAGAAGGTGTGTGCTTCATGACTGGAGGCGCCGCGACGGGAGAGGTGTTCGAGAACAACCTGCTGACGTCGTGCAACCAGCTGATGGCGGCGGAATCCGCCGACTTCGCAGCCGGCGGTCTCAACTACAATCTCTACGCAAACGGAGGAGGCAACGCGTTCGTGTGCAATCGCAACTTCTACAGCTTCGCTGAATTCGGAGCGTGGACGAGCTGCATGTCCGGCGACGGTGAGTCGCTGGTCGCTCCCGACGCCATGATCAACGAAGCGGGAGTGCCGCAGGCCGGCTCCGCTGCGCTCGGTGGCGGGGTGAACCTGAGCGCGGAATGCGTCGGTCCGCTCGTTGCGCTCTGCGCCAACATCGAAGGGCAGCCGCGCCCGAGCTCCGGTCACTGGAACATCGGCGCCTACTGAATGGAGCGTCGCGTGGGCGGAGCGTCGCGTGGGCGGAGCGTCGCCTCCTGCTGCGTCGCCTGGGCGGAGGCTCGCGTGGGCGGAGCGTCGCCTCGGTGGAGCGTTGCGTGGGCGGAGCCTCGCCTCGGTGGGAGGTCTGCCGAGCCTCGTGCAGCGTGAGTGGGTCGTGAACGGCCCTGGGTGGCGGGCTCAGACGGTGATCAGACCGATGCCCATGCAGCCGCTGCCGCTTGGGTCGATGATCTCGCGACTCGGCAGGCGATCGCGCAGCTGCGCCCAGAGACGCCAAACCTCGCCAGGCAGCTCGTTCGTGGCGTCCTCGCCGGCTTGGCGGAACGGAGGTGCGGGCGGGAGGATGTCGTGGAAGGCGATGAGCCCGCCAGGGCGCAGGAGAGGACCGTAGGCTTCGTAGTCTTCGCGCACGCCGTCGCAGGTGTGGTCCGCGTCGATGAAGAGGAAGTCGAGAGGGCGTTCATCGAGGAGGGAGCGCACCTGGGCCAGGGTCTCGGGCCGGTGAGAGTCGGCGCGCAGCAGATCGAGGCGCTGGCGAGGCGCTGCAAAGGAACGGTAGAGGGGCAGCTTCCAGCGGGGGTAGCCTCCCCCGAACGGGCCAGCCGGGAGATCGATGCTGATGATGTGGGCGTCTGGCGCGGCCAGACGCGTAAAGGCGAGCAGGGTTCCGCCGTTTGCGGTGCCGATCTCCAACACCGCGCGGGGGGCGCGTCGCGCAAGCTCTTCGAGGAGCGCGCGGAGCTCGAACCGGCGCTGGAGCGGGCGCACGTGTATGCCGAACGCCTGGAAGTCGAAGGCGAGCTGCAGGACCGCGTCGACGTCGTGGGCGGCTGCGGCGCGGCTGTGCAGGCGGCGTGCGGCGGCGGAGGCGAGGGCGGGACGCATCAGTCGCATCGCCATCTCGCCGGCGCCGTGCCGCCACCCGTAGCGGCGTAACCCGCGTCGCGCACGAACGAGAGGGTTCGGGTGCTTGGTATGTGAACAATCAGTCGGTGGCCACGTTGCGCCAGTCACCCGTGGGAGGCTACCGAGCGCCCTGTCCAGATCAACCGGCGGAAATGCCGGCAGGCCGTCAACCTGCCCTGGCCACATAGCCAGTAATCGGCGTTGCGGTGCAACGGCCACCTGCTGGCGGCGTCGATGCGGGATCGGTTGGTGGTACGGCATGCACGGCAGGCTCGACGCGTTCCCTGCACCTGGACCCTGCTGTCACAGCTGCGGGCGGGCCTGGTGAGAACCTGGCCGGTCGTGCAGCCCCCACTCTGACGGGAGCACGAAAGCGCCGGTAGCCTCGGATGTCGCGGCGATGCCCAGTGACTCCCTGAAGAAGTCGACCATCTCCGCCGCGCGATGGCTGATGCTGCGGAGCTTGGTCGGCGAGAGCCTCGCGATCAGCTCGATGCTCGTGCTCGCGCGGCTGATCTCCCCCGCTGGATTCGGTCATGCCGCGGTCGCCCTCGTCTTCAGCGCTCTCGCCGTCGTCGTCACGTTCGAGGGCTTTGCCTCGGTGCTCGTGCAACGGCAGGTCGTGGAGAACACTCAACGCTCGACGGCCGTGCTGCTGACTCTAGGCGCGGGCCTTCTCATGAGCGCAGTGCTGTTCGCAAGCGCGACGCTGGTCTGGCGCCCCCTCTTCGGGCGGGCGACCGCGAGCCTGATCGCGCTCGTCTCTCCCTGCTTCGTGGTCGCCTCGGTGGGAGCGGTCTCACGCGCCTCGCTGTGGCGGGCGCTCGATTTCCGACGCCTGACGAAGATCGAAATCGGAGGCCGGCTCGGCGGCGAAGCGACGGCGGTGGCGCTCGCCGCCTCCGGCTTCGGCGCGCGCTCGCTCGTGATCGGGGCGATCGTGGCGTCGGTGCTGAGCTCTGTGATGCTGCTCGCCGCTGCGCCGCCGCCATGGCCCCGCTGGCATCGCCGCGAGGCAGGGGAGATCGTGGGGTTTGGCGCGCCTGCTGCGCTCGCGGGGGTGATCGGCCAGCTCTTTGCGAACGTCGATTACTGGATTCTCGCAGCGCGCCTGAACGCTTATCAGACGGGGATCTATTACAGGGCGTTCAACCTCGGCGTGGCTTACCAGGCAAAGATCAGCTCGGTGATGATGCAGCTGTCGTTCCCCGTCTACTCGCGCCTGGAGAGCCGTGAGGAGATGCGCAGGCTGCACGAGCGCGTCGCACGCGCCCACGCGATGGTGATCTTCCCGCTGCTCGCCCTGCTCGCTGTGCTCGCGCCGGTCCTCGTGCCGTTCCTGTTCGGGGCGGTGTGGAGGCCGGCGGCTGGACCGGCTCAGATCATGGCGGTCGGCGGGATGGTCGCGGCGATCCTCACCGGCTATCCACAGGTGATGCGGGCCGTGGGAGACCCGCAGACGCTGCTGCGCTTCGACGGGGCAATGATGCTGCTGTATGCGGCGGCAGTCACGATCGCGGCTGCGCACGGGCTGCTCGTGGTTGCCGGTGCGGTCGTCGGCGTCTACATCCTGATCCTGATCGGCGCGTACCGCTTCCTGCTCGGGCCGCACCTCGGAGTCTCGCTGCGGGCGCTCGTCCAGGAGATGGCACCCGCGATCGTCGGCTGCATCGCGGTCGTCTCGGTCTGCGAGCCGCTGCAGATGGCGCTGGCTCCGATCCTGCCACCGCCGCTGCTGCTCGTGCTGCTGATTCCCGCCGGTTTGATCGCCTATGCCCTCACGGTGCGCGGCCTGTTCGGGGCGGCGTGGCGCGATCTCCTCGCGCTTGCGGCTGCCGCGGTGCCGCCGCTTGCCCGGTTCAGCAGTCCCGCCGCGGCGGCTGCGTCGGCGTCGGTGACTGCGCCAGGGTAGATGCGCGAGGGTGGGCGGGCCGCTGGTCGATCGTCCAGGACCGCGGGGGCAAACAGGCCAATTGATCTGCCGGCCGGCGGCGATGTGAGCCTAGCATCAGGCGTCGGAATCGAGTGAAGAGGTTACAGCTGCGAGCGCAGGAACCAGGTGGCGGGCCAGTGCATCGGTGCGAGGAGGCAGTGCGCAGGGCGTTGCGCCGGGAGCGTCACTCGCGGCGCATCGCCCGCATTTTCGCGGAACGGCGGCCTGATGAGCACGCCGCCTGAGCGTCTGCTGCTCGTGGCCTGCTCCGGCGGGCATCTGCTCCAGCTGCTCGCGCTGGAGAGTGCGTGGCAGGACGAGCAGCGTGTGTGGGTCACCCTGCCGACGCCTGATGCGAAGGCGCTGCTCGAGGCGGAGCAGGTGATCTACGCGCACGGGCCGACCCCCCGCAGCCTGGTGAATCTGCTCCTCAACCTGCATCTCGCGTGCAGGGTGGTCCGCCGCTGCAAACCAACTGCGATCATTTCAACGGGAGCGGGCCTCGCCGTGCCGTTCTTCATCGTCGGTCGCCTGCATCACCTGCGGCTCATCTACGTCGAGAGCTTCACGAGGACGCGCAAGCTGAGCTTGAGCGGCCGCATCGTATATCCGCTCGCCGACTCATTCTTCGTGCAGTGGCCGCTCGAGTGCGCGCCGCGCCGTGCAATCTACGCTGGAAGCGTCGTATGATCTTCGTGACGTGCGGTTCGAGCCTGCTGCCGTTCAACCGCATGATGGATGCGCTGCAGGCGCTGCCCGCGGAGCGGCTGTGCGTGCAGCACGGACCTGCGCGCTGCCCCCCATGCGCCGAAGCTCATTCCTACATGCCGTTCGAGGAGGTTCTCGCGAAGATGGCCTGTGCGGACGCTGTGGTCTGCCACGCCGGCGTCGGGAGCATCATCTGCGCGATCCGCCAGGGCCACGTGCCAGTCGTCTTCCCGCGATTGAAGCGCTACCACGAGGCTGTAGACGACCACCAGGCTGAGCTTGCGCAGGCGCTGGCCCGGCGGGGCACCGTCGTCGTCGCCTCGAGTGGGGAGGAGCTCGCCGCAGCCGCTGCGGCACCGCGCCGCGCCGTGGTGAGCGGCGAGGGCGGGAGCATGCTTGCCCTCGCGGTTCGGGCGGCGCTGCGGGCGGAGGCCAGAGGCAGTCGGAGTCGCAGCCCGCGGGATCGGGGGCGCGCGCTGCGCGGCCATGAGCGCGGTGGTGATGCGGCGCCAGATGGACTCGCCTCCCTCGAGCACTCCGATCATGCCCTTTGAGGAGGGGCTCGGGATGCGCGTGCTCCAGAGCTTTCCGCACAGGATCGGGGCCGCGCGGATCTGCACGACCGCGTGGCATCAGGCAGCAGGCGTGGCGCGGGCGGGCGGCAGGGTGACGGTCGCAGCCGGCGCGGTCGCTCGCCCGCTGCCTCCAGCGGTGTGCGTGCGCACCACGCTGGCGCGGGGCGCGGTGCGCGTGCCATACAAGGTTCTGGGTGACCGCGCCTTCGAGCTGCACGATCGCCTCGTGGCCCGCTCGCTGCCGCGGCTCGCCGGGCAGATCGACATAGTGCACGTCTGGCCGCTCGCGGCCGCGGAGACGCTTCGGGTTGCGCGCGATCTGGGTATACCGAGCGTCCTGGAGCGCCCGAATGCGCACACGCGCTTCGCCTACGAAGTGGTCGCGAGAGAGAGCGAGCGTCTCGGCGTGATGCTCCCGCGAGGCCACGAGCATGCATTCAACCGGGGACGGCTCGCGAGGGAGGAGGAGGAGTACGAGCTCGCCGATGGGCTGCTGTGCCCGTCCGAGTTCGTCGTCAAAACCTTCTGCGAGCAGGGATTCACTCGCGAGGCGCTGGTCCGCCACATCTACGGTTACGATCCGAGCCTGTACCACCCTGCGATTGCCGCACCGAAGCCTCGCCGTGGCCTTCAGGCGCTGTTCGCGGGAGTCTGCGCGGTGAGGAAGGGTCTTCACTTCGCGCTGCAGGCCTGGTTGGAATCGCCCGCGTCCAGGCACGGCAGGCTTCGGATCGCCGGCGGATTCGTGCCGGGCTACCGCGAACGACTCCAGGATCTGCTCGCGCACCCGAGCATCGAAGTGCTCGGGCACCGCGACGACGTGCCGGCGCTGATGCGAGAGAGCGACGTACTGGTGCTGCCCAGCATCGAGGAGGGCTTCGGGCTGGTGTGCGTCGAGGCGATGGCGTGCGGCTGCGTTCCCTTGGTGTCGGATGCCTGCACAGAGGTGTGTGCCGAGAGCGAAGCGGGATTGGTGCACGAAGTCGGCGATGTCGATGCCCTGACGCGACAGATGACGATGCTCGCCGAAAATCGATCGAGCCTCGCGCGGCTGCGGGAGCGTTGTCTGGCGGCTGCGCCACAGTACACGTGGTCGCAGGCGGGAGTGCGGCTTTTGGCCGCCTACCGAGAGGTGATCTCCAAGACGCTCGACCAGCCCGCGGCGGTTCGGCGCGTCAGCCGCTCGCGCGTGCCCTCATCTGGAGAGCGCGCAGACAGCGAGAGGCGGAGCTCATCGCGCGCCCCTTCGTGTCCGTCGGCACCGGTCCCGGCATCTGGCGCGGCGCGCCTGCGACGGCGGCTGAACAAGCCCTACTACGTCTTTCGCCCCGGTCAAGTGGTGCGACGCGTGGCGCTGGCGGCGGGCGCGTACGGGCGTGCGGGAGAGTACGTGCAGGTGCAGCTTCCCTGGGGCCATCCGCTCCGTGTTCGCACCGAAGACAAGATCGGGGTTTGCCTTGCGCGTCGCGGGGTGTTCGATCTCGCGGTGTGCGAGGCGCTGTGGCGCCTCGCTGACGACGGCGAGCTCGCGCTCGACGTCGGCGCGAACATTGGTCAGATGACGAGCGTCCTCGCAAGGGCCGTGGGTGCGCGGGGACGTGTGATGGCGTTCGAGCCGCACCCGGATGTGTTCTTTGAACTGTCCGGGAACGCGGGCCGGTGGCTCGAGGCCGACGACACCGCGACGATCGAGCTGCACAACTGCGCTGCGTCCTCCTGCACCGGGCGGGCGGAGCTCTGCATGGCTCATACGTTCCGCGGCAACAGAGGGACGGCGTCGTTGGCGCCCGGCGCCCGTGCGTACGCGCGCCTGGCCGCCGTGCCGGTGCGGGTGGTGCGGTTGGATGAAGCCGTGGGCGAGGAGCGCGTCGGTGTGATGAAGCTCGATGTGGAGGGGCACGAGCTCGAGGTGCTTCGCGGCGCGACCCGGCTTCTCGCGGACCACAGGATTCGTGACATCGTCTTCGAGGAGATTCGGCAGCCGCCGACGCCCGTGACTCGCCTGCTGGAAGGCTGTGGATATTCGATCTTCAGCTTGGACCAAGCGCTGCTCGGTCCGGTTGCCGCCCCCGTCGGCCAGCGTCGGACACTGCAGTCGACCGAAGATCCGAGCTACCTCGGCACGCTCGAGCCGGCGCGCGCGCTGGAGCGTCTGCGCGGGCGCGGCTGGGCGACTCTCGGGATCGCGAATGCCCGGCGGCTGCACGCCGTGGGATGCCGGGCCCGCCACCAGCTGCGAGCACGACGTGCGCGATGATCGCACGAGGCAGTGAGCGAGACCCCCAGCTCTCGGGCCGCGCCTCTGAATCGAGAGCGTTCGATCGATGGCGCTCCAGAGCCGCGTCGAGCCTGTCCATGCCGACGGGACTCTCGGTCTGGCGCCTGGGAGAGCAGGTGCGCGACCGCATCTTCCGGGTCGCGGCACGGCGCTCATTCCGTGCCTGGGGCCGCAAGACGCTCGTCCGCCTGCCTTTTCGCGTAGAGGGCGAGAGCAGAATCTCTCTCGGGGAGAACGTGTTCGTGGGTGAAGGCTCGTGGTTTCAGACAATCGGAGATGGCGAGATCACCGTGTGCGATGGATGCCGCTTCTCGGGCTACGCGGTGATCAGCGCCGCCGCGGCCGTCGTGATCGGCCGAGACGTGCTGATCGCGCGCAACGTCCACATCCTCGATCACCTCCATCGATTCGACATCGAAGACACGCCTGTTCACTCGCAGGGCATCCGCCCTCCAAAGCCGGTGAGGGTTGGTGAGAACGCATGGATCGGTGCGAACGTCGTGATCCTGCCAGGCGTCACGATCGGCCGTGGCGCTGTCGTCGCGGCGAACAGCGTAGTTCGCCGCGACGTCTCTGCCTTCACCGTGGTGGCAGGCGCTCCAGCGACTTTCATACGCGGGGTGGCAGAGCGACAGCCGCGGCTGCACGCCCGCTCGAGTGCCCAGAGCCTGCGAGGCGAGGTGCATCTCGGCTGAGAGTCGCGAAGAAGCGCGCCCGCCCGCCCATGTCTCCGGAGAGCCTGGGAGGCGAGGTGCATCTCGGCTGAGAGGGCGGCGGCTGCTCAGTATGCGCCGATGGTCCACATTCCACGCGAGCGGCGGCGATGGCCGTTGAGAGCTGAGCAGAGATCCTCAGTGGGGCCACGGCAGGACCTCGAGAGGTTGACCCCGCGCGTCTGCGAGCGTGAGCCGTTGGGAGGGCGGCCATCTCCGTTGACGGGCGGATGGCGCACCGCGTGCGAATGTGAATCGGCGCGCATGCAGCGACGCCACTTCGCAAACTGGCGAAACGCGTAGAATCTCGCGCCGCAGACGAAGGCGTTCTCGCCGCCGCTCGCGTACAGGTTGTAATCGAGGCGGGCGAAGGTCGCGGGGGATCCGACGATCAGGATGTTGCAGGAAGCGAGCAGGTTGTCCTCGAAGCGCTCTCTGGCAGCGGGCGGGGCGGTGCGGTAGCAGACGCCGGTCGAAGCATGGGAGCCGGTGAGCGTGTTGCTGTAGACGCGCGGCGTGCCCGCGTAGACGCCGAAGATGCCGTTGTAGATCGGCGAGCTCGCTGATGCGACGTTGTCGAAGATCCAGATCTTGGAGGTGCTGTCGGCGCAGGGCGTGGAGCCTTCGCCTGATCCGCCCTCTATGAAGATCTGGGCCGTCATGTCGACGCCGGTCGGCCCTCCGAAGCGATTGTCGTAGATATACAGGCCGTTGTAGTGCGGCGTGTAGCCCCGAGCGTCGGCTGAGAAGCAGTGAATCCCGTCGTGGTGGTAGGCGTCTGTGCCCGTGTCCCAGTTGGCGTAGCCGTGGAAGGCGTTGCCGTAGACGCTGATCGGCCCGATGCTGCCGCCCGAGAACGCCGCGGTCAGCGCGAGGCCATGGTCGATTCGGTACACGTTGTTGTGGGCTATCGAGACGAAGCGGTCGTGGGCGGACCATTCGGCGACGAGCGCCCAGCCGATGTCGTGCAGGGTGTTGTGCGCGATCGTGAGGTTCGAGCCGGAGAAGGTGATCCCACGGTTCTCGGTGGCGTCGATCGTCGCATCCGTCGGGCTCGTGTGGGTGTAGAGGTCCGCGATCGTGAGGTTCTCGATCCGGCAGCCGTTGCAGTCGGAGGCTTCGATGCCGTAGCTTTCGCCCTGATGGTGGGCAAGCGCTGTTCCGTTCTCAGTGTTGCGGATGCTGCCGTTGACGCCGCCGTCGATCCAGATGTGGCTGTTCCCGTTGGTGTCGATGCAGCCGGCTCGGCGTCCTGGGCAGACCGGCAGCGCGATCTTCGCACCCGGTTCGAAGTAGAGCGTGATCGGTCTGTCGTGCGTGCCGCTTGCGTGGAAGATGAGTGGCGTCGAGATCAGCGCGCACAGATGGATCATCGTTCCGGCGCGGATGGCGTGGGAGCCGGACCCCCAGTGCGAAGCGTCGTCGAACCACGCCGCGGCGCGGGCGTTGGCGCAGTCGGAGCCGGTCGCGCGCCCGCTCCCGCTCTGTGAGATGTAGACGTTTCTCGTGCCGATCACGACGCTCGTCGCCGCTGAGCGCTCCGTGATGTGGCCGGTCGCGGCAGGTGCACGCACTGTGACCTCGAGCGTTTCACCGAGATCTTCGAACGTGGGCGAAAAGGACGGTCCGCTGGCCCCCTCGATCGCTGCGCAGGGGTGCCCGGGGGGCGCGCAGCGGTGCCACTCGTAGCTGCGGCCGCGGACCGCGCGAAGCTGGGCGCCGAAGCTCACCGCAAGCGTTCGACCGACCTCCGGAGTGCCGACGATGCGCGGAGCAGGCTCTGCATCTGCCGTGGGAGCAGGGGAGTCTAGACGGGGAATGAGCCCTGGCCGGCTCGCCTGCGAGCTCGGGCGGTGGTGGGAGTGGAGCGCGGCGAGCACGCCGCCGGCGGCGAGAAGCAGGACGGTGAGTGCGAGGAGCCCGCGCGTCCTGTGCGCGTGGGCCCGTGTGACCGCGCCCGCCCACGATGCGGCGCGGAGCACGCCCGCTCCGAGAGCGCGCGCGTGGCCCTGGTGTTGTGTGGCGGGTGTCTGCCGTGGTTTTCGGTCCATCGGCCCGCAGGTTCCGAGAGTGCATCCGAGAAGGCGATCACGGTTCTTGCACGAACGCTCGGTTCTTGCACGAACGCTCAGTAAGGCAGGCTGAGCGCGGATCTGCACCTGGCTGGGTGGTTAGGTGGCAGCCCGAGAAGCCGATCCGATGGCTGTGGTGAGGCCGGGTCGGCCTCCCCTACGATTGCCGCGATGCAGCAGAGAGAGTCTGAGAGAAGTGAGCGCTATCGGGCGGGGGCCCATCAGATGCAGATTCGATCTCGAGGCAGGTGGTGATCGTGGATCTGCGCTTGATCGTCGCCGTGCTGCACCGGTTCAAGCGGCAGGTTCTCGGCGGAGTCCTGATCGCGGTCCTGCTCTCAGCACTCGCATACGGCACTCCGACGATCTCGCACGGCTCACCGACGCTTGCACCACACTCCCCTGATGTTTGGCAGAGCGAAGCGGAGCTTCTGATCACGCAGGCGAGCTTCCCCTACGGGCACGCCTCGCCTCAGTATCTCGCAGGGTCTGGCAAGACACCGGCCGTGCCGGTTGGCGAAGAGGGTTACATGTCCTCGCTCGCACCCGTCTATGCGACGCTCGCCAACGGAGACGCGGTGCAGCGGCTGCTCGGCGCGACACCGGACTCGAGGAGCAGCGTGAAGGCAGCGGAAGTGTTCGACACCGGCACGGGTGCACCGACCCCGTTCATCACTCTGACCGCCTCGGCACCGACGAGCGCCGCGGCGAGGAGGTTGGCGGCCCGGGCGGTTGGCGTGCTCGAGCACTTCGTCTCTGCGCAGCAGGCGAAGGCGGGCATCGTGCCTGCCCAGCGTGTCGAGCTTCAGGTGGTCAGGGACGGTGAGCCCGCGAAGCTCGTGGAAGGCCAGAAACTCACTCTGCCGATCCTAGTCGGGTTGATCGTGCTTGCCCTCACCGTCGCACTCGCCTTCGTGCGCGAGAACCTCGACCCGCGCATGGCTGCGGTGCTCCGGGCAGTGCCGGCAACTGTCGCGGCCGCCTCGGGTGGCCTGACACGCAGCGGCAACGGTCATCGGCGAAGCGAGGAGGGCGCTGAGGCGATCGCCGCAGGCTCGCGAGCGGGCGGGGGGGAGCCGCCCGCAGGTGCGGCTGCGCTTGGCACGTAGCGCTCGATGGCAAGCTTTGCGAGACGAGCGCCGTCGCTTGCTGCAGCTGCGATAGCAGCTCTCCTTGCGCTCCTGTGTGCCCTTCTGCTCGGCGGCCAGGTGCGGGCCGCCGAGATCGTCGCTGTCGGCAGCCTGCTCGTGCTGCTCACCCCGACCGTCGTGAGCCTGGCGAGAAGCTGGCCGCTTCTGATCTGCGGCATCGCGCTCGTCGATCTGCTGATCCCAAACGACGGCCGCTACACGCTTGGTGCGGGGCTGCCATTCCAGCTCGAGCCCTATCGCATCGTCGCCGGGCTGCTGCTGCTCGGGTGGCTGGTGGCGCTGCTCGTCGATCCGCGCGTGAGGGTCCGGCGGACCGGATTCGAGGGTCCGCTCGCGCTGATCGTGATCGCGACCCTCGGTTCGGAGCTCCTGAACGTGGGCCGTCTCGGCGCGGTCTCGAGCTTTGTGGTGAAGTCGTTGTGGCTGTTCTTCTCGTTCGTGCTGCTGCTGTATCTCGTGGTCAGTGTGCTGCGCACGCGTCGGGCGATCGAGCAGGTGATCACCGTGCTCGTCGCGGCGGGCTGCGTGGAGGCCGTCGGCGCTCTGATCCAGCGTCGAACGGGCGTGAACATCTTCAACTACTGGCAGCATCTGCTGCCGTTTCTGCGCTTCGACGGCTCGGTCGAACTGGCACTGATGCGCGAAGGACAGATACGTGCGCTCGCCTCCGCAGGCCAGCCGATCGAGCTGAGCAACGTGCTCGCGCTGCTCACGCCGCTCGCGGTCCACCTCGCCCTCAGCCGAAGGCAGCGCCGGTGGTGGGGGGCAGCCGCGCTGCTTGCGATCGGAAGCTTCGCGTCGGGATCCCGGACCGGCGTCATCACCCTCATCGTCGTGCTCTGCGTGTTTCTGTGGCTGCGGCCCCGCCAGACGCTGCGGTGCTGGCCCGCGGTGATTCCAGCGGTGCTGCTCTTGCACCTCTTCGTCCCGGGGGCGATCGGCGGTGTGCTCGAGGGGTTCTTCCCGAAGCAGGGCCTGATCGCCCAGCAGACCGAAGTGGAAACAGGGCCGGGGGGTGTGAAGCGCTACAACACGAGGCTCTCGCGCGTGGGGCCGGAACTGAACGCACTGGCAGCGAAAGACGCACTGGCGTTCGGGATCGGCTACGGGACCCGAGTGGTCGGCAGGACCGGCAGCCCGGGCGCGCAGGAATCCGCGAACCTCGCCAGCATCCGCGTGGATGAATCCAGCTCGGGCATCGCCGACGCCGCAAGCGCCCAGGACAATGCCCAGATCCTCGACGATCAATGGTTGGATACGATCGTCGAAACGGGGATCGTCGGCCTGTGTGCGTGGTTGTGGCTGCTGGTCGCCGTCGTCTGGCGCCTTCGACGGCGCGCGAAGATGGAGGCCCTGACCCCGGAGGGCTGGCTTCCCGTAGCGATCGCGGCGGCGATCGCCGGGTTCGGGGTGAGCATGGCTCTGTATGACGCGTTCAGCTTCATCCAGGGAACGCTGCTCATGTACCTGCTCATCGGCTGCGCTGCGGCTCTGCTGTGGCTGCCGCCGGCGAGTGGCGGCAGCGGCGGGGCGAGCGGCCGTGCCGCTCAGACGGACGCATAGCGCGCGATGGCAGACCTGGCCGTTCTCGTCGTCTCCCACAATGCGGCGCAGTGGCTCGAGCGATGCCTGCGCTCAGTCTACGAGCACGCCGGAGGTGCCCGCCTGGAGCTCGTCGTCGTCGACAGCGGATCCACCGACGGCTCCGCAGAGCTGATAGAGCGGGAGTTTCCCGAGGTGCTGCTCCTGCGCGGAGCGAACCGCGGCTTCGCGGCCGCCAACAACGTCGGCGTCTGTGCCGTCACTGCGCCGTTCGTGCTGTTCCTGAATCCAGACACCGAGATCATCGAGGGCGAGCTCGGAGAGCTCCTCGCGCTGCTGCGATCGCGGCCCTGCGTAGGCCTGGTCGGATGTCGCCAGGTGGGCGCTGACGGCGGGCTGCTCCCTACGATCCGCCGCTTCCCGACGGCCGCGAGGTACCTCTGCGGCGCGATCGGCTCGGAGCGTTGGCCGATTCTCGGTGCACGACTTGGCGAGCGCGTGCTCGCCGCCGCGGCCTACGAGCGCGAGACTCGGTGCGACTGGACGGTCGGTTCGTTCATGCTCGCACGCAGGGCGGCGATTCTCGCGGCGGGTGGGATGGATGAGCGTTACTTCCTCTACTGCGAGGAGCCCGATCTCTGTCTGCGCCTGCGGCGCCTGGGCTGGGAGGTGCGCCACCTCCCGGCGATGACGATCGTCCATCACGCGGGCAAGGCGGGCCGGAACGAGCTGCTCGTCGCACAGGATGCCTACGCGCGCGCTCAGTACCTGCTGAAGAACATGGGCCCCGTCCAGCGACGCCTCGCGCTGCTCGCGCTTGTGCTGAACCACCTGCTGCGCGCCGGCTGGGTCTGCCGCGGGCAGGACCTGCGGCGCTCACGCCGCGCCTGCGCCCGCCGCGCGATCAGCACTCTCCTCGGCGGGGTCCCGCCGCCCTTCGAGGCTGCGGCCTCCCGCTGTGCGGAGTCAGCGCCCGCCTCCCGCTGTGCGGAGTCAGCGCCCGTCTCCCGCTGTGCGGAGTCAGCGCCCGCCTCCCGCTGTGCGGAGTCAGCGCCCGCCTCCCCTGGTGCGGATGCCCGTGCTGCGGATGCCCGTGCTGCGGAGGTCGGCACCTGAGGCGTGCTGTGCGCAGCCTCAGACGCGGCTGCCAAGCTTCTCCGCGATCCGCCTCGGCATCTCGCGGAGGCGCTGCTGCGCTCTCAGGTGGTCGAGCGCGGCCCGATCTGAACACCGTCCGATGCCAGCCGCCCAGCAGGCGGCATATCCGAGGAGCATCGTCGCCGCGCTCGGCTCACGCGAAACGTGATAGAGCGTGCGGGCGATCAGATAAGAGGGGCGATAGCCCATGAAGTGCGCCATCTCTCCTTGGCGCCACCAGCGTGCGGGCCCCCGCTCCCGAAAGCCGAGGGGCCGGTGGTGATGGAAGCGCAGATCCGGAATCGTCGAGGTGTGCCACCCGCGCACCTGCGCCTTCAGCTCGTCGATCCCGTCCCAGCCCATCCGCTCTTCGAGGGGCCCGATCTCTTCGAGGCATTCCCGTCGGTATGCGCGCACTGCCCCACGAACGTGGCCGCGCGTCACCCGCGCGGCCAGCCAGCTTCCATCCTCCCTCGGCTCGAGGCATGCGCCAGATGAGATGCCGAGCCGCGGGTCGCGGCCGAACGCGTCGAGCTGCGCCGCAAAGTACCCACTCCCGAAGCTGACGTCGGCGTCCAACTTCACGATCACCTCGACATCCTGCTCCAGCGCGTCGAGCCCGCTGTGGAAGGCGCGGACGACAGGGGCGCCGCGCGTCGCCACCTGCGCTCCGCCCACCACGACCAGCGAGATCCACCCGTGCTCGCCGGCGAGTCGCTTCGCGATCGCAGCGGTGTCATCCGTGGAGCCGTTGTCCACGATGATCCAGCGCTTTGGGCGCACTTCCTGCGAGATCATGCATGGCGCCAGGCGCGCGAGGTTTGCCGCCTCGTTGCGGGCGGGCGTGATGGCGGCGTAGGTCGGCTGCTGCCGTGGGTCCACGTCGCCGCGCCTCACGCCGTGAGCCGGATCCGCTCCCGCAGGGGCTCAGCTCGCATCAGCGCGCGCGGAAGCACAGAGGTCAGCCACACCTCGAGCATGAGGATGACGTGCAGGGCGTCGAGGTCGGCGGGCCTGCCCTCCAGATGGGCGCGGGCCATCCTGCGCACCTGCTCGCCGTCGAGCAGCTCTTCGCAGGCGAGCTCGGTTCGCAGCAGGTGCCCCGCAGCGGGCCCGCGCAGCTGCTCCGCCATCCAGCGGCGCGAGATGCTGTTGAAGAAGCCGATCTTCGGCTTGTCGATGATGCTGTCTGGGATCAGTCCCCTGGCCACCTGCCTGAGCAGGTGCTTCGTGCGCAGACGGCGGGCCTTCTGCCTGCCCGTCAGACGCGAGCAGAGCTCGATGACCGCCGTGTCGAGAAACGGCACGCGCACCTCGAGCGACATCGCCATCGAGGTGCGGTCGAAGTAGTGAATCATGTCGTCGACCAGCCCGAGCTTCGCGTCGAGGTACATGCTCGACGCGAGCGGCTCGCCTTCGAGCCCCTCGGTGTGAGCGGCGATCGCGCGCAGTGCCGCGAGTCCGTCGATCCCGTCACGGGCCAGACGGCGATGCAGCTGCGCGCTCACCCACGGGGCCCGCAGGCCGAGCTGAAGTGCGGCGGGACAGTCGGCATCGATCGTGTCGGCGAAGCGCGCGTACCTGCCGCCAGCCTGGCGCAGCAGAGCCTGCGTTGCAACGCGAGCGGGGCGCGGGAGGCGGTGCGCGTCCGCGACCAGGACCGCTCGGCGATACCGCCCGTAGCCGCCGAGCAGCTCGTCGGCACCCTGGCCGGACAGCGCCACCGTCACCTCGCTGGCTGCAAGCTGCGACAGTGCCAGGAAGCCGAGCGCCGAGAGGTCTGCGAGTGGCTCGTCGAGCCACCATGCGAGCTCCTCGAGCCCGACGGCCGGCTCGGCGAGCGAGAGCTCGAGCACGTGGTGCTCGGTGCCGAGCGCCTCCGCCACGAGGCGGGCGTCCTCGAGCTCGTTGGCGCGCCCGCCGTCGCTGAAACCCACCGAGAAGGTCTTCACCGGCCCGCTCGCGTGGCGTGACATCAGGGCCACGATCAGGCTCGAGTCCAGGCCGCCGCTCAGCATCGCGCCCAGCGGAACATCGCTCATCAGGCGCCGTCGCACTGAGGCTTCGAGCTCTGCGAGCAGCTGCCGGCCCGCTTCCTGCTCGCCCAGATGCTCGTCCGGCGCGGGGCGTGGATACTCCCAGTAGCGCTCCTCGCGAACGCCGTCGGGGTCGATCACCAGGCGGGTGCCCGGCATCAGCTTGCGCACCCCCGCCAAGGGTGTGCGCGGCCCTGGCACGAAGCCGAGCGTGAGGTATGCGTCCAACGCCTCGAGATCGAGCGCGCCGTCGACCAGTCCGCTCGCCAGCAGGCTCTTCAGCTCGGAGGCGAACGCTACGACCCTGTCTGTCTCCAGGTAGTACAGCGGCTTCACGCCGACAGGGTCACGCGCGAGCACGCCGCGGCGGCGCCGGCTGTCCCAGACCGCGATCGCAAATTCGCCGCTCAGACGCCTCTCGAAGGCCACTCCATCACGCTCATACAGATGCGGGATCACCTCTGTGTCACAGCGACCGGTGAAGGTGTGGCCGTCCCTGCGAAGCTCGTCACGGAGCTCTTCGTGGTTGTACAGCTCGCCGTTCTGGACCGCCCAAACTGTGCGATCCTCGTTGGCAACGGGCTGATGTCCACCGGCAGGGTCGATGATGCTCAGGCGTCGGACTCCGAGCGCCACCCCGTCGGACTCGAGCGTCCCGCGATCGGTCGGCCCGCGATGCCACATGAGTTCAGTCATGCGGCTGAGGACTCCTGCGGCAAGCGCAGGTCCTCCGGCCCCGCTGATCCTCACTGCTCCACAAATTCCACACATGTGTCACGAAAGGGCGCTATCCGCCTCCCCGCGTGCCCGCAGCTGGCAGGCGGCGGTGACTCGGCGCATCACGAAGATCATGTGACACTCCGGCTGCTCCTGGTGCGCCTGCCCCACCTGGGGTGTGGCCGATGAATGAAGCTCGCAGTACGTGCGCACGAAGATGGCGCGCGGGTGGTGGGTGTCTCACGGTCGTTCTCCAAGGCGACCCCGCACGACGAGGCATCTGGGGGCTGCCACGGAGAATCGCACGCGCGCCCGGCGGTGGCCCCCATCGCTCGGGTAGGCTCCGTCGGCGGCAGGCTCTACGCATGGCGGGGAGACGGAGGGCCTCTGCTGAGCTACAACGGTTCTGCTGCGAAGAGGACCTGTGGCTATCGCGCTTGCACCTCAGAAGCTCCGACTC
This sequence comes from Actinomycetes bacterium, assembly GCA_021792455.1. Lineage (GTDB taxonomy): Bacteria > Actinomycetota > Thermoleophilia > Solirubrobacterales > Solirubrobacteraceae > Palsa-744. The sequence continues at coordinate 23,674 of JAJYUP010000025.1, forward strand.
TGGGGCGCCCTTGCCGGCACGCTCGGTCAGTGCAGCGTGCCAGCCTGTGCACGTCCCCTGTCCGCCTCGGCGCGGGGCGACCTCGAGCGTTGGCGCCTGGACAGATGGCGGCGGCTCGAATCTCGTGCGGGAGCGCTGGCACCGCGCGACGCGAGCGCGTGGTATGAGCTGCTCGCCTTCGAGCGGTGGCGGACTCGGCGGCCGCCCCGTGCCTTGCCTGCGAACGCGCTCTCACTCTTCTACAGCGTGAAGAGCATGGTTCCACGTGGTGTCCAGATAGCGCTGAGGCGGTGGCTTGCCGGCTATCAGGGAAACCCGCGGTTTCCCGAATGGCCGTTCGAGCGGGCAGGCCGGGATCTGCTCGAGATCGCGCTTGCAGACCTGCTGCTCGAAGCGGGGGTCGAGACGATGTGCTTCAGCTGGTTCTGGCCAGACGGGGCGGATGCGGCGACGCTGCTCACACATGACGTGGAGTCCGAGCAGGGGCTCGCCTACGCGCCGACCGTCGCGCAGTGGGAGGAGCGGCATGGCTTTCGCTCGTCGTTCAACATCGTGGGCGAGTGGTACAAAGTGGACGTCGGCGTAGTCCGCGAGCTCGCGCATCGCGGTCACGAGATCGGCTCGCACGGGATCTATCACGACGCTTCACTCTTCTCCTCGCGCGCAGAGTTCGACCGGCAGCTCCCGAAGCTTCATGCGTGCGCGCGTCAGCTCGGCGCGGTCGGCTTTCGCTCCCCGTCGACGCATCGGATCGTGGAGTGGTTGGCCGAGCTGCCGTTCTCCTATGACTGCACGATGCCGCATTCAGATCCATACGAGCCGATTCCTGGAGGCACGGCGACGATCTGGCCGTTCTTCCATGGTGACGTAGTAGAGATCCCATACACCGCTCCCCAGGATCACACCTTGTTCACCGTTCTGCAGCACACGGACAGCAGCCTTTGGCGCGATCAGCTGCTTCGCATCGTCGATGGCCATGGAGTCTTCCAGATGCTCACCCACCCTGACCCCGACTGCCTCGGCCGCGCGGTCGCCGGCCGCGCCTATCGCGATCTGCTCGCGCGCATCGCGGACACCACAGGCCTCTGGGTGCCGCTTCCGCGCGAGCTGGCGAGGTGGTGGCGCGGGCGCGCCGGAGGCGAGACGGCAGCGATGAAGGGTGTTGCGGCGTGGGATGGCAGCACGGTCGAGTACGGGCCAGGACCCGTGGACCACGGCGGCTGAGAGACGGTCTCGGCGAGCACGCAGTGACCTTCGGGCGCTGCCCTGGCCGGCCGGCTGGGTGAAGGGTGCGGCACTCGCCCGACCTCTGACCGAATGGGGGTGTGGGACGGTGGGCTCTCAGCTACGCTGCCCCTGATGAGCGTGCAGTCCGAGCTGTGGCGCGCGGGCGTCGACGACGGGTGGCAGCCTCGGGCATACGGTGCAGACGGTGCATCGCTGCTCTCGCGATGCTGCGCGGTGAGGGCAACACAGCCGAGGGGACGCTCGAGAGAGGTTGGCGTTCTGAAGCGCCATGGGGCGCTCAGGCGCAAGCTCTCGAGGGCTCTCGGCGTCACTCGCCAAGCCGGCTGGCGGCGCGCGATCGGCCCGGCAGCTGAACAGGTCTGGAGCACACGGGACTATTTCGTCTTGCGCTGCGAGCTCATGAATCTGCAGCGCCCCCGCGCCGCGGCACTCCCGCTCGTCATGATGGCGCGGGACAGCGGCACCTTCGAGGCGCTCGAGGGTGAGCTGTCTCGAGCGACCGGTGCGAACTATCTCGAGGTCCTGTCCCGCGTTTGGCTGTGTGAGGCGGGCGTTCGCGAGCTTTATGTGGCTGATGGCGAGGACGGCCAGCCGGCATATTGCCAGTGGCTGGTGAGGCGAGGTGAGGAGCGGCTCCTTCACGAGCACGCGCCTGGGCGCTTCCCGGTTCTTCGCGACGGCGAGGTGCTTGTGGAGGGCGCGTACACGTTCGTGGCCCACCGGCGGCGTGGCGCGATGGCCGACGGTATGTGGCAACTGCTCGCGCGCGCCCGCGATGAGGGGGCGAGCGCTGCGCTCACCGTTGTCGCAGACGACAATGTTGCTTCGCTGCGTGGGTGCGCGGCCGTCGGCTTCAGGCCCGACCACGTGAAGCACAGCGACTGCCGATTTGGGTTTGCTCGCAGCATCTATCTGCCGGCTGATGCGACGGCGAGGGAGCGGTGGGAGTCTGCGACTGGCGCTGCGCTGCGCGGAGCGCAGGGTGCGACTGCTGGGAGATGAAGCGGTGGAGCAGCCGGCCGAGTGCAACGTCTGGGGAATGAAGCGGCGGGGCGGCCGGCCGAGCGCGTGGGCTGGGAGATGAAGCGGCGGGGCAGCCGGCCGAGCGCGTGGTCTAGGAGATGAAGCGGTAGAGCAGCCAGCCCAGTGCACGGTGCAATGGCATCGGCGAGTGTCGTATCACAGGCCCCAGGATCGACTTGGTCAACACTGGCGGCCGGAAGGGAGGCTTGCCGAATGCGGAGTAGCGCAGCTCGCGCTCGTCTGCCCCCCAGCCTCGCTTGAAGCTGCGCAGGCCCTCGTTGTGGCAGTCGGTGCGACCGAAGTCGAATACGCGGTAGTCGTGCTCGCAGCTCCAGCGAATCGCCTCCCAGAAGAGGGGATGGTTCGGGCGACGCGACCAGTACGCGGCATCAGAGGCACCATACTTGTATGTCACCGTCGTGCTCCCGAGGAGGAATACAGCGGCCGCTGCAGGGACCTCGTCGATGTATGAGATGAGGATGAATCCGTGGCCGGGCGCGATCATCTGCTCCCACAGGTGGCGAAAGAAGCCCGGCGGCTGAGCGGGCAGCCCCTGACGTCGACGCGTCAGCAGATGCAGGCTGAAGAACACCTCGAGCAGATCCTCACGACGCTCGCCACGTCGCACGACGACTCCCTCGCGCTTGGATCGAACGATGCTGCGCTGGACCTGAGACCTGCTGAACTGCGAGCGCACAGCCTCTGTGTCTGTGCACAGCTGAAGCTCGTGTGTGACTCCACGCCACGAGGTCTGCGCTCCGCAGTCGACACGCGACCTGATCTCTGCTCCGGCGATCCTGCGCTCGCTCACCTCGCTCCTGATCGCGGCGACGAGCTTTGGCACGGCGCTTGGCTCGCCGAGCGGCGGGCAGATGTCGCTGAACGGCAGCGAGAGCCAACGAGTCACGTGGTGGCGCTCTATCTCGACGAGCGGGATGCCGGCCACGATCGAACCGTCGCTGCTCGTGAGCGCGAGCCCGAAGGGCTCGAACCCGTAGGCGGCTGCCAGCGTCTTCGCCCACGCCGGTTGGTGGAACGCGAGCGCTTCATCGGATCGACTCACGAATCCCGTCCATCGAGGGTCTTCGACGTGAAGGCGCTCGAGGTGGTCTCCGCCACGCGGCTCGGCGCAGGGCAGTGGCTGCGACGTGGCGGGGGGCGTCATTCGGCACCTGTCTCCCAGCGGTGCTCGAGAGCCGCAGCTCGCCCCCCCATCGTGCCCTCCCAAGAAGACGACGCCGTTGGTGCGCGAGCTCCCAGATGCGCCGCTGTGGAGTGGTGTGAGGCAGAGGACTGCTTCAGCGTCTGGGTGATCCCCCAAACCAGGCGCGGGGCGGTGAAGGAGGTTCCGACCACGAAGCGCACGAGCGGCCCGAAGCTCCAGCTCGCCGGTGCGCCGACGAAGTAGAGGCCTGGGATCGAGGACTCGAAGGCTCCCGTGAGGCGGGGGCAGCCATCCGCACGGTCGATCGCACGCACGAGGCCTGCCCCAAGGAACGGATAGTCGGCGACGTCTATGCGATAGCCGGTCCCAAGGAGGACGTGGTCTGCCGCGTGAGTCGTGTGATTGGACAGCCGCAGGCGGGCCCGGCCATCGCTCGTCATCTCTGAGTGGACGACCCGGCAGCACTCGGTTCGCGCGACGGTGGCGAGCCGCCGCTCGAGCCACACCGAGCCTGTCGCCCTCAGCGCACGCGCCGCAAGGCGGTTCTGGATCGGCCGTGGAATCCGCGCGAACGCGGTCGGCACCGTCAAGAGGTGGCTGAGGAGGGCGGGCCCGATCTCGTAAGGGTGGTGCAGAAGACGCGCTGGTCCCCTGTGCAGCCATCGTCTACCGGCGTCGAAGCTGAGGCGGTGGGGAGCGATGATGTGGGGCTTGGCGCCCGCCTCGTGAAGAAGAGCTGCGGACTCGAGTGCGCTCTGCCCGCCGCCGATGACCGCGACCTCCATGTCGGCGAGGCGGGTGAGGTCTGACTCGTCGACCGTGTGGGAGACCAGATTCGGGCTGAGCGATGAGAACTCGGGCGGTCGCCGAGGAAAGCATCCGATCCCTGCCGCGACGATGACCGCTCGCGCGCGAAGCTGATCGCCATCGTCGAAGCTCAACAGAAAGCTGCGCTCGTCCCTTGCCAGAGCCCTCACGAGGCGCCGAGCGAGGTTCGGTGCCTGCCGTTCCTGCACCCAGAGCCCGTATGCGACGAAGCGCGCAAGCGGCAGAGGGCTCTGCAGGCACTGTCCAGTCGCACGCGCGAAGTCCTCCAGCGCGGATGCTCCAGGTGCGTCGATGCTCGATGCGCATAGCGGAGAGCGCAGCAGCGTCCCCTTCGGCAGGTGGTTCTTCCAGAACGACATCGGCTCGCCGAAGAGGGCCACCTCGACACCCGCGGCGTTCAGGTGGGCGGCAGCGGAGATCCCGTAGGGGCCTGCCCCTACCACGGCGACGTCGATCGTTTGGCGCATGCCCATTGGCGTGTCCGTCAGCCAGGCCTGTGGGAGGACCCGAAGACGCCAAGCCCAAGCGCCGCTTCACCTTCGCGCACGGAGCTCCTTCCAATCGAGCGCCGAGCATCTCATGGGTCAGACCCGGGTGGTACTGGCCGTTCGGTCAGATCCGCCCCTGCTCGCGAGGGGCAGGACCGAGCTGGGCCTCTGCCGGGGGGCGATCCCCGATCCGCCGTCCTTGCGAGGGGCGAGACACTCGCGGCGGTGGGCGCGCTCGGCGCGACACCGCTCGCGCGGGGCGCCTGATCAGCGGTGGAACGCCTGCACGGCGGCACCGACGCGAGCGATTTCCTCATCACTGATCGCCGAGTGCATCGGCAGCGAGAGGATCCGCTTTGCGAGCCGCTCCACGACGGGCAGGGAGGGCTGCGGGTTGCGGCCGTCGCCTGCATAGGCCGCTGTCAGGTGTATCGGCACCGGATAGTGGATCGCCGTCGCGATGCCCGCCTTCGCCAGGTGTGCGCGCAGCGCGTCGCGGTGCTCGCAGCGGATGACGAACTGGTGAAAGACGTGGTCTGCGCCGCGGTGGGGCGGCGCAGGCGGGACGACCGGTGTGTCGCGCAGCGCCTCGGCGAGCGCCGCGGCGGCGTGGCGTCTGGCTGCGTTCCATTCGTCGAGGTGGCGCAGCTTCACGCGCAGGACCGCCGCCTGAATTGCGTCGAGGCGGGCAGTCGTGCCGACGATCTCATGTTCGCAGCGTGTCCGCTCTCCATGTGCGCGCAGCATCCGCACGCGCTCGGCGAGCCGTTCGTCGTTGGTGACGATGGCGCCCGCGTCACCCCAAGCCCCGAGGTTCTTCGAAGGGTAGAAAGAGAAGCAGCCGGCGTCGGCGAGCGAGCCGGCCCGGCGGCCGCCGAGCAAAGCGCCGTGCGCCTGGCAGGCGTCCTCGATGACCGCGATCCCGTGTTCGCGCGCGAGCGCGACGATCGGCCGAAGGTCGACCGTCTGGCCGTAGAGGTGCACTGGCACGATGCAGCGCACGTGCGGGCCGAGCGCCGCCTGCACGATCTCGGCGGTGATGAGCGCGCTCTGCGGATCGACGTCGAGGAAGCGTGGGGTCGCGCCCGCGAGCGTGACCGACTCTGCGGTTGCGATGAAGGAGTTGGCGGGAAGGAGCACCTCATCGCCGAAGCCGATCTCGAGCGCTCTCAGCGTCAGAGTCAGCGCTTCTGTTCCAGAGGAGACGCCGATCGCGTGGTCAGTGCCGCAGTAGGCGGCGTACTCGGCCTCGAACGCTTCGACTTCGGGCCCGAGTGTGAAAGCCGCGCTTTCGGCGACACGTGCGACGGCGTCGAGAAGCTCCCGAAGCAGCTCAGGGTCGGCGTCGTCGAGACGGGTGAGGGGGATCTCTGGTGTCGTGATCATCGTGTCGGGAGGCGGGGCGAGTCACCGGGATGTCGAGCCGAGACGACCTGAGTGCCGCGCCGTGCGAGGCGTCTGTGCGCGCATGGCGAGCGTCGCGTCCGCGTGGTGGGCAGCTCTCGCCGACTCCGCATCGACTGCCGTGGGCACTGCTCGCATCGGCGGCGGTGAGCACCGCCTGCGCATCTTCTCATCAGTCTGCGACTGGGTGGCGAAAGACTGTCCGACTCCTCAACCTTCGGCCAGGTGTCGTCGCCTGGCGCGTCGATGTGCCGCTGAGCGCGGCGTCAGCCGGTCAGGCCTGTGAGCGGCCCTGCCGCTCTCGCGGTGCTCGCTGCCGGTCGCTCAGCTTCGTCGGAGGCTCGGGCTAAGATCGCCTGTGATGGAGGAGGGAAACCAACTCGCCGGCGTCGCCCGCCGGCACGCGCCGATGGCCTCTGTCGGCGGCAGCGATGGGCCTGCGCTCTCCGCCTCTGGGCTGACCAAGCGGTTCGGCGAGCGCCTCGCGTTTGAGGACGTCTCCTTCGAGATCGGCTGTGGCGAGGTGTTCGGCTTCCTTGGTCCGAATGGGGCGGGCAAGACGACGACGGTCAGGACGCTTGGCACGCTCGTCGCCCCCACCTCCGGCTCTGCGACGGTCGCGGGGATCCCGCTGCGTGCGGAGAACGGAGCGCAGATCAGGCGGCGGATCGCGATCATGCCGGAGTCGCCGGGCCTCTATTCGCGGCTGACGGTCGCTGAGAACCTTCAATGCTTCGCTGACCTCTATGAGGTCGAGCACGCACCCCGGCGGATCGAGCAGGCACTGCGTGCCGTCGGTC
>JAJYUP010000134.1 GCA_021792455.1 Actinomycetes bacterium
GCTATCGCGGCGGGCGGCAGCGGCGTGTTCCAGTCGTAGAGGTCGGCGGCGCCGCTGAGCACTTCCTCCGCCTCCGCGTTCGCGTTGCTGTCGACCTTCACGAGCACAGAGACGTGCGGGGTCGGGATGCCTTCGATCTTCTCCGCTGCCCAGTATGGGTTGAGCTTCTCTTCGAAGGACCTGTTCGGCTGCACGTCGACGATCTCGTATGGACCGGCGCCAGGCGGCGGATCGTTCGGCTCCGCCCTCATCGGCGTGCGCGACGGGATCAGCCCTGCGGCGGGGAAGGCGAGCACGTCGAGGAAGGGACCGTAGGGAGCGGTGAGATGGATCGTGATCGCGCCGGTCGCATCGTCGGCTTCGATGCCTGAGATCGACGCAGCCTTGCCATCTTCATAGGCTTCCGCCCCTGCGATGTGTTCGGTGAAGAAAGACTTGTTGCCCCAGTTGAGCTTTATCGCGCGCTCGATCGCATAGGTGAAGTCCGTCGCCTTCACTGCTTCGCCGTTGGAGAAGCGCAGCCCCTTCCTGAGGGTGATCGAGTAGGTCCTGCCGCGATCAGAGATCTTCGGAAGCGCGCCTGCAAGCGCTGGGATCACCTCAGTGCCGGCGGTGCCGTCGGCGTGGGCGTAGGTGTAGAGACCGAGGTAGACGTTCCAGGTCGCCTCTGCCGATGTCGTCGTCGCCCCGACCTGGGGGTCGAGCGAGTCTGGGAAGCTCGCCTCGACGACGATCGCCCGCTTCGCGGCGGACGGAGCGCTTGCGTTACCTGCCCCTCCACAGCCTGCGAGCCCCGCTGCGAGCGCAAACCCGGCGAATGCTGCGCAGATCGACCTGATCCTCATCTTGCCTGCTCCTCTGTGTGCATGTCCAATCATCTCCTCGACAAACGCGAGCAGAAACTGAAGGGCTGGCAGCCGAATCCCATCTGATGCGCCCCCTGAGCAGCGATGACCCTCGCGGCGCACCCACAGGAGCAGCCCGAAGGCAGCGCAGTCGCATCTGGTGCAGGCTTCTGAGCGGGGGCGGCGCCCGCCGCGGGGCGCGCAGCTGAGTCGCATCTGGTGCAGGCTTCTGAGCGGGGGCGGCGCCCGCCGCGGGGCGCGCAGCTGAGTCGCATCTGGTGCAGGCTTCTGAGCGGGGGCGGGCGGGCGCGCTTCGACGCCGTCAGGGGGCTCCTGCAGTCGTTTTCATCCACAGGCCCTACCCTTAGACCATGCCCGCGCAAGCATATGCAGGCAAGGAGTGCGTCTGCCAGCTCCGCAGAGGGATCTGCGACCAGAGCTGCGTCGCTGGCATGCTGCAGACGCCCTTCTACATCGCCTGCCTCAAGCTCGAGGGGCGACGCTGTCTCGTCATCGGCGGCGGCGAGGTCGGCCTCGAGAAGGTGGAGGGACTGCTCGCCTGCGGAGCGCAGGTCACCCTGATTGCGCCTGAAGCCCACCCTGCGCTCGTCGAGCTCGCAGCGGAGGGCTCGATATCTTGGCAGCGCCGCACCTACGCAGGTGCAGGCGACCTCGTTGGTGCGTTCCTCGTCATCGCCGCGACGAGCGACAGCGAGGTCAACATCGCCGTGCATGAGGATGCAGAGAGCAGGGCGATGCTCGTCAACGTCGTCGACGTGCCGCCGCTCTGCAACTTCATCCTGCCCGCGATCGTGAGGACTGGGCCAGTCGCGATCGCGATCTCGACGGCAGGCGCCTCCCCAGCACTCGCAAAGCGGATGAAGGCGGAGATCGCGCGCTCCTTCGGCCCGCCATACGCGCGGCTTGCGGAGATCCTCAACGAGGCGCGCGGCTGGGCGAAGGCGACACTGCCGACCTACGGCGAGCGGAAGGAGTTCTTCGAGGCGATCGTCAACGGTGACCCTGACCCTGTCGTGATGCTCAGCGAAGGTGAAGAGCAGTCGCTGCGCGCCCTCATCGCCGAAAGGCAGGCTGAAGCGGAGCATCGCCACACTGGCGCAGAGCACCGTGATCTCAGCCGCCTCCAGCGTCAGTGCTCGCGCTGAAGCTCGACGGCGTCACGAGGCGCTACGGCGAGCGCGAGGCGCTCTCAGGCATCTCGCTCACGCTGCAGCAGGGAGCGACCCTCCTCGTGCTTGGCGGCAATGGCGCCGGCAAGACGACGCTGCTGCGGCTGATCGCAGCGCTGCTGCGACCGCACGCAGGCGAGATCGAGGTGCTTGGGAGGCGTCTGCCATCGGAGGCGTGGATGGTGAGAGGCAACGTCGGCCTGCTTTCGCACGAGCCGCTGCTCTACAGAGAGCTGACGGCTGAGGAGAACCTGTCCTTCCACGCGAGGCTGCATGGCCTTCACGCAGATCGCGTGAAGGACCTGCTCTCCGAGCTCGCGCTCTCAGAGTTTGCGAAAGAGCAGGTGAAGACTCTCTCACGAGGGATCGTTCAGCGCGTTGCAATCGCGAGGGCGGTGCTCCACGACCCGGAGCTGCTGCTGCTCGACGAGCCGAGGGCGAACCTCGACCCTGCGGCAAGCGAGATCGTCGAGCCGCTGATCGGCAGAAGCTCGCGCCGGACGAGAGTGCTCGTGAGCCACGACCCAAGCGGCGGCATCGCGGAGGCAGATGTCGTGCTTGGGCTGCGAAACGGCCGCTGCGCACTGCTCGCAGACGCTGACGAAGTGCGCCTGTCAGAGGCGATGGATCTCTACAGGTGACCCTATGAGCGCCTCAGCAGGCGAGAGGATGAGAGCGGCAGGCGACGGCGACGGAGGCACAGAGACACTCAGGAGCGGGGAAGCGCCGCGGCTGGCACGGCCCAGCCCGCCTGGGCTCATTCGCACAGTGCTCACGCTGCTTGCGAAGGAGCTGCTCGTCGAGCTGAGGACGCTCGAGTCCGTTCCAGCGATGTCTCTGTTCTCACTGTCGACGCTCGTCGTGTTCCACTTCGCGCTGAACGCCGCCTCGCTCAGCGGTGATCTCGCCTCAGGCGTTCTGTGGGTGACGCTCCTCTTCGCTGCGATGCTCGGCGTCAACAGGCTGTTCGTCGCGGACGCCGACGAAGGCGGGTTCGACGCCTTCCTGCTCGCCCCTGTCGACCGCTCAGCGATGCTGCTCGCGAAGGCCTGCGCCCTGTTCATCTACCTGCTCGCACTCGAGCTGATCGCGATCCCAGCGTTCGTGCTGCTGCTGCTTGGACCCCACTCTGGCGCCGGCTGGGGACAGCTGATCGCAACGGTCATCCTCGCTGACACGGGGCTTGCGGTGATAGGCACGTTCGTCGCCGCGCTTGCGGTGCGCACCCGCTCACGCGACCTGATCGGGCCCCTGATCGCGCTGCCGATGCTCGTGCCGATCGCAATCGGCGCATCGAGGGCAAGCGCACCCTTCCTCTCCGCTGGGGCACATGAGGGCGGGGGTGCGCGCTGGCTGCTGCTGCTGGGGCTCTATGATCTGTTGTTCGGGCTGATCGCCTACGCAGTGTTCGACTTCCTCCTGGAGGACTAGCGATTGGATCAGCAATCCAGCAGAGAGGCCTCTCCCCTCAGATGAATGGTGATCAGAACGGCGCCCTCAGGGGCGGCAGGCGGGGTGGGCTTTTGTCAGAGCCGCTGTCGACGCTCGCGATCGGAAGCGTGCTCGCGGTCTCAGCCGCCCTCTGCCTCATCTTCTTCTACGCGCCGATCGAAGCGACAGAAGGATTCCTGCAGAAGATCTTCTACCTCCACGTGCCACTCGCGATCGTCTGCCTCTGCGGCTTCATGCTTGGTGGACTGCTCGCGATCCAGCACCTTCGCACGAGGGATCCGAAGTGGGATCTGCGCTCCTATGTGGTCATCCACATCAGCCTCATCTTCGCCGTGAGCGTCCTCGTGACGGGGTCGATCTGGGCGAAGGGCTCCTGGGGGCACTGGTGGGTGTGGAGCGAGCCGACGCTCGTCTCCTTCCTCATCATCTTCCTGCTCTACGCGACCTATCAGCCACTGCGCTTCTCGATCGAGGATCGGGAGCGCCAAGCCCGGTACGCCTCTGTGTTCGCGATCGCTGCCGGCGCATTCGTGCCGATCGCCTACGCCGCAGTGCAGATGTCAACGGCGTACCTGCACCCCAGGGTGATCGGCCCAACCTATGCGCACCTGCCGCCGTCGATGGGACTGACGCTGCTCGTCAGCCTGCTCGCGTTCGCGCTCGTGTTCGCAACGCTCTGCAAGTACGAGATCACCGCGAAGCTCGTGCGCAGCGAAGCGAGCGCGCTGCGGCGCCTGCTCACAGGGGGAGGTGATGCCGGCCTCAGCGCCCGCCGGAGCGCGGCCCCATCGCTGCTGCCCGACACCGCCCCATCGCCGCTGCACGACACCGCCCCATCGCTGCTGGACGAGGATCAGGCGCACCTTGGGCGGCAGCGAGAGCAGGGCACCAGGGGCGGCCTCGCAGAGCAGCCTGATCAGGGGATGAGGGGCGGCCGCGCAGAGCAGCCTGTCCGTTCGGGGGCGGCGTTGAGCACTGGAGGCAGTCACTGATGCCTCTCAAAGAAGCGGTCGAATATGTCGCCGCCGCCTACACGTTCGCGTTCGTGCTGCTCCTGCTGTACCTGTTGATCATGTCGAAGAGGCTGCGGACGGTGCAGAGCGAGCTTCGCAGCCTGCGCGCACTTGCACAGTCGAGGATCTCCCTCAGGCAGACCGAGGCAGAGCGGCGGGTGCCGCAGGCGGCGCCGACAGATGCGCGAGATCAGGACCTCGGGCGCCCGACGGCAGGCTCGCAGGGGCGCGAGCACACGCTCACATGAGCGAGATCCTCGCGCTTGGCATCTCCCACAAGACCGCTCCCGTAGCGGTGCGCGAACGTCTCGCCTTCACCGACAGGCAGGCGCTTCAGTTCGCGCAGGAGGCACTTCGCAACGCCGAGATCGACGAGGCTGTCGTGATCTGCACCTGCAACCGCACAGAGGTCTACCTCGTCGTAGGGGATCCAGTGCAGGCGGAGGCAGAGCTGCTCAGGATGCTCTCCGAGCGCGCAGGCATGCGGCCGACGCAGCTCGCAGAGGTGATCTACAGCCCGCGCAACTGCGACGCCGCACGCCACCTCTACAGGGTCGCATCAGGCCTCGAGTCGATGGTGCTCGGCGAGGCGGAGATTCAAGGTCAGGTGCGACGCGCCCATGAGATGGCGATGCAGGCAGGATGCACAGGGCCGCTGAGCAACCGACTGTTCGCCGCCGCGCTCAGCACTGGCAAGAGGGTGCGCTCAGAGACGGGGATCGGGCAGAGCAGGTTGAGCATCTCCTCAGTCGCCGTCGATCTCGCGAGCAGGCTGCTCGGATCACTGACAGATCGTCACGTCGTGATCGTCGGTGCAGGTGAGACGAGCGAGCTGACCGCAAGCGCCCTCTCAGCGCGCGGCGCTGGCACGGTCTTCGTCGCAAACAGGCACGCGAAGCGCGCGCTCAGCATCGCGGAACGCTTCGGCGGCTCCGTTGTCAGCCTCGACGAGCTGCCAGAGCAGATGACGGCAGCGGACATCGTCGTCTCCTCGACCTCCTCGCCTCACCAGATCATCGACGACGACGACCTCGCGCTCGTGATGGAGATGCGGGAAGGCCGCCCGCTGCTGCTGATCGACATCGCAGTGCCAAGGGACATCGACCCAGCCTGCAACGAGCTCGAAGGCGTCACTCTCTACGACATCGACGACCTCCAGGCGATCGTGAGCCGCAACGTCGACGCGCGCGCAGAGCTGATGCCGCAGGCGGAGCAGATCATCGAGGAGGAGATATCGCGCTTCGCTCGCTGGCTTGGTCAAAGTGAGGCACTGCCGACGGTGAGCGCGCTGCGGGCCCATGCGGATGCGCTCGTGCGCGATGTTCTGTCTGACAACGATGGCCACTGGGAGAGCGCCTCTGCTGCCGACCTCTCCAGGGTGGAGGCGATAGCAAACGCGGTCGCAAGTCGGCTTCTGCACGAGCCGACGGTCCGCCTTCGAAGCCTGCCGGAGCAGCGCCGCCACGCAAGCCTCGAGCTCGTGAGAGAGCTGTTCGGGTTGAGCGACGAGCGCAATCTGACGAGACGGCGCAGCAGGCGCCGCTCCTCAGCCGGCGAACAGCCTGACGAGCGCCTCGCGGAGGTGCGCCAGCTGCGGGCCCGCCACGACCGCCGATGAGGATCGGCACTCGCGGCAGCAGGCTCGCCTGCGCCCAGGCTTCCGAAGTCGCAGAGATGATCGCTGGAGCGGAGATCGTGCCAATCACGACGAGCGGCGACGTCGGCCGCAACCGCGGCGAGAAGTCACGCTGGGTCGACGCTATCGAGCAGGCTCTGCTGAGAGGAGAGATAGACCTCGCGGTGCACTCCGCAAAGGACCTGCCAGGACAGATGGCAGACGGCCTGACGCTCCTCGGCAGCCCGCCCCGCGCGC
>JAJYUP010000135.1 GCA_021792455.1 Actinomycetes bacterium
AGGGGATGCTCGACTCACCTCGCGGCCGGCCGGCCACCGCTTCAAGAGGCCGCGCGCTGTCGTGCGCGCCGCTTGCGCGGCGACCGCGTTGCCGCGACTGCCCCAGGGCCGCCGTTCTCTGTCGCCGCACCGGCGTTCAACAGTCCGTGACCGTAGTCGAGGTGATCTGCTTCGTCGCCCAGGGGCGTCGCCGTCGCCGTCAGCCGGGCGCGCACTGCCGCTGGGCTTGGTTTCTGCCCCAGGACCCCGCTTGCGATCACGAGCGCGGCCGTCGCGCTCACCTCTGGGGCGGCCATAGAGGTGCCTTCGTAGCCGCCTGGCATCCCGAACACATCAGGGGATGATCCCTTCAGCGTCTCCTGATAGATGTCCCTGCCCGAGTCTCTTGGTGCGGTGCAGTTCGGGTCCCCTGGCAGGTTCGCGTCGGTGCCGCCGCCTGGGGCGACCAAAGCGACGCCTCTGCCGTAGTTCGAGTAGCTCGCCAAGCATCCGTGTTCGGTCGTTGCGCCGACTGCGATCACGCGGCTGTCCCTCGCGGGGTAGGGGATCACCGTCGAGTCCTCGTTGCCTGCGGCGGCGACGATCACCACGCCGCGACGGTGGGCGTAGGCCAGGGCGGAGGTCAGCTCTGGGACGTCGGCAGCGGTCACTTCGCCTGCGAACTCCAGGCTCAGGTTGATCACGTTCGCGCCGTGGCTTGCGGCGTAGCGGACCCCCTTCGCGATCGTCGAGGCGTCTCCTTCGCCGCTTGCGTCGAGCACTCGCACGGGCATCAGCTTCACGCCGTATGCGAGCCCTGTCAGGTCCTTGTGGTTGTTCGTCGCCTCTGCGATCTCGCCTGCGACGAAGGTGCCGTGGCCGTTGCGGTCGTAGGGGTAGGGGTCGTTCGCGACGAAGTCGTAGCCTTTCACGAACTCGCCTGCCGTGAAGTCTGGGGAGCGCTTGAACCCGTCGCCGTTGGCGTAGGCGATCCCTGTGTCGAGGACTGCTACGACCACGCCCCTGCCGCCTGGGGCGCCATCGGCGCGCAGGTGCGCCCAGGCTTCTGGGGCCTTCACGCCGAAGGGCCCTGCGAAGTTCCACTGCAGGCGCCGCCAGCCTCCGGCTACGTTCGTGTTGCCGGGGTCGTTTGGAATGAACTCGCCGCCTTTTTCACCTGCCTGCCCTCCTTCTTGTGCGCCTCCCGGCTCGTTGCCTTCAGGGCTCGCAGACCGTTCGCCGCCGCTCGTTGGAGGGGGTTCTGCGCCTTTCGTCGGCTGGGGCCCTTCGGCCGCCTGCGCTGCTCTCGCCTTCGGGCCCCCCTCGTGCACGCCTGCGCTGGCGCCTGCGCCCTGCCGCGAGCCTTCTGGCATCGCCATGTTCGCCACGTAGTCGGGAACGGCCCAGGCGACCCCTTCACGCTGCTTCAGGCGCGCGATCGCGCTCGCCACGCTCACGCCCTTGCTCAGGGTCAGAACCCTCGTCTGCCTCACCGTCAGTGAGCCGAGGCGCCCTGACGAGGCGGCGATCGCGGCCAGCGGGGCCTCGATGCCCTGTGGCGATGTCTGTTCAGGTTCGCTCGAGATCGCTTCGCCTTGCCCGAGAGCTCCGGAGGACCTCAGCATCGTCTCAACGTCCGTCCCTTCGGTGCTCGTCAACCCGACGACGACCTTCCCAGGCAGATATCGCGCTCGTTCGCCTTCGTGCAACCTGTGCGCCGCCTCCGCCGCGGGCGCGCAGCAGATCAAAAGCGCGGCTTGGAGGGTGAGGGCGGCCGCTGCCGCGGCCGCCTGGGAGGCGAGCGTCGTGCGGTTCGAGGCCCTGCCTCGGCGGACCGCATCCGCGGCGGTTGGAGCTCTAGGATCGAATCTCAGCATGGAAGGAGAGCCGTTCTGCCCGTCTCAGGAGGAGCTCATGCGCCTCGCCCTCCGCGAGGCGGAGCGTGCACTCGAACACGCAGACGTGCCGATCGGTGCGGTAATCGTCGCTGATCGGCGTGTGATAGGCGCCGCTCACAACGAGCGGGAGCTGCGCCAGGATCCGACCGCGCACGCTGAGATTCTCGCCCTCAGGCAGGCAGCGAGCGCGCTTGGCAGCTGGCGGCTCATCGGCTGCTCCCTCTATGTCACGCTCGAGCCCTGCGCGATGTGTGCGGGGGCGATCGTGCTCTCCAGGCTCGACAGCGTCGTCTATGGCGCCGCCGACCAGAAGGCGGGTGCGGCGGGCAGCGTGCTGCAGGTGCTCTCCAATCCCGCGCTCAACCACAGGCCGCGGCTCGAAGGCGGCCTGCTCGCCATCGAGTGCTCCTCGCTGCTCACCGACTTCTTCGCCGCCAGGCGCCAGTGAAGGCCCCTCACCTGCGCGGCCGCGATGCCTCCTCCCAGGCCTGCCCCGGGCAGCGAGACCCCAAGCACGCCCTGGGCGTGCCTCCCCGCCCCCTCTGTCACATCGAGCCTGCCGCAGCCTCCTCGATCACAGCGAGCCCTCGCAGGTGCCGGCCGCTAGGCTTCGGGCTATGGGTCCAGCGGAGGTGTGGATCGTCGAGGCGGTCAGGACACCGATCGGCAGGGTTGGCGGGGCGCTCTCTTCCGTGCGACCAGACGACCTCGCCGCTCACGTGCTCTCCGCCGCCGTTGCGCGCTCCGGAGTGCCGCCGGAGCTCATCGAGGACGTCGTCTTCGGGTGCGCAAACCAGGCTGGGGAGGACAACAGGAACCTCGCGAGGATGGCGGTGCTGCTCGCTCAACTGCCCCACACCATCCCTGGGGTCACCGTCAACAGGCTCTGCGGCTCTGGCCTCGACGCCGTCGCCTACGCGGCGCGCTGCATCCTCGCCCGCGAGGGGGAGCTCTACATAGCCGGAGGCGTCGAGTCGATGAGCAGGGCGCCTTGGGCTGCGCTCAAGCCGGAGAGGGGCTTTCAAAGGGGGCCTATCACGATGCACGACACGAGCCTCGGCTGGCGGATGGTCAATCCCCGCATGCAGGAGCTCGGCCACACGGACACGCTTGGCCTCACTGCTGAGAACCTCGCGCAGAGCCATCGCATAGACAGGCGGCAGCAGGACAGCTTCGCGCTGCACAGCCACCAGAAGGCTCTCGCCGCCCAAGCGGAGGGTCGATTCGATGCTGAGATCGTCCCTGTCCGCCTGCCTGGAGAGCGATCTCAGTCGCTCGTCGAGGTCGATGAGGGACCGCGGCAGACCTCCCTGCAGGAGCTTTCCGCTCTGCGGCCCGTCTTCCTTGCAGGCGGCACCGTCACCGCCGGCAACTCCAGTCCGCTCAACGATGGTGCCGCAGCGCTCGTGCTCTGCAGCCCCAGGATCGCCAGAGAGCATCGCCTCACGCCGCTTGCGAAGGTGCGCTCGATCGCGGTCGCGGGGGTGCCGCCGCGGATCATGGGGATAGGGCCTGTGCCTGCGAGCGCCAAGGCCCTTCGGAGAGCGGGCCTCACCCTCGAGGACGTCGACCTCATCGAGCTCAACGAGGCTTTCGCGGCGCAGGCGCTTGCGGTGCTGCAGGAGTGGGGCGTCCAGCCGCAGGACCGGAGGCTCAACGTCAATGGCGGCGCGATCGCGCTTGGCCACCCGCTTGGCTGCTCTGGGGCGAGGATCCTCGTCACGCTCCTGCACCAGATGCAGCGGCGCCAGCAGGCGAAGATCGGTCTTGCGAGCATGTGCATCGGCGTCGGCCAGGGGATCGCGATCGTGCTCGAGCGCCTCGATCCGTGAGCGCCGAGGGGCAGCTTCGCCCAGCGATCCCAGACACGGCGCGAGCGACTGCGCCGAGCTCACCTGCACCGCGGCCCGACGACCCATAAGCCCACTTCGGATGCGCGTCTTGGCACGCTACGGTAGCTCGACGTGTCGTCGTTGTCTGCTGCTCACAACCCACCCGTCGCGGCTGCCCAGGAGGGGCAGGGCTCCCACAGGATAGACCGCGGGCTGCTCGCGATCTCCGCCGTAGTGGTGCTTGGCGCGATCATGTCGATCCTCGACACGACGGTCGTGAACGTCGCGATCAACACGCTTGCCCACGACTTCAAGACCTCGCTCACCACGATCCAGTGGGTTGCGACGGGCTACACGCTCGCGCTCGCGACTGTCATCCCGATCAGCGGATGGGCGGCGGACAGGTTCGGCACGAAGCGCATCTACATGCTCTCGATCGCACTGTTCATCACGGGCTCCGCGCTGTCAGGGCTGTCGTGGTCTGCGCAGAGCCTCATCGCCTTCCGGGTGCTCCAAGGGCTTGGC
Source organism: Actinomycetes bacterium (assembly GCA_021792455.1). Lineage (GTDB taxonomy): Bacteria > Actinomycetota > Thermoleophilia > Solirubrobacterales > Solirubrobacteraceae > Palsa-744. Next base: position 4,235 of record JAJYUP010000135.1, read on the forward strand.
GGCGGCATGCTCATGCCATCGGCGATGACGATCCTCACGCACGCGGCGGGCCCTCACCGCGTCGGGCGCGTCATGTCGATCATCGGCGTGCCGATGCTGCTTGGGCCGATCCTCGGCCCGATCCTCGGAGGCTGGCTCGTAGCTGACGTCTCCTGGCGCTGGATCTTCTTCATCAACCTGCCGATCGGGCTGATCGCGCTCCTGCTCTCCCAGCGGATCCTGCCGAGGGACATCGGCAGCAGGGGCGAGCCGTTCGACACGCTTGGCCTGCTGCTGCTCTCGCCGAGCCTCGCGCTCATCATCTATGGGCTCGCTGAGTCGACCGCTCATGGCTTCGGCAGCGCGCAGGTGATCGCGCCGGCGCTCGTGGGCCTCGCGCTGCTCTGCCTCTTCGTCGTCCACGAGCTCAGGCAGTCGCATCCGCTCATCGACCTGCGCCTGTTCATCAACAGGACGTTTGCCTCGGCGAGCCTCACGATGATCCTCGTCGTCATCTCCGTGTTTGGCGCGATGCTGCTGATGCCGCTCTACTTCCAGGCGGTGCGCGGCGAGTCGGCGCTGCAGAGTGGGCTGCTGCTCGTGCCTCAGGGGCTCGGTGCGATGGTCGCGATGCCGCTTGCAGGCCAGCTCAGCGACAGGACGGGGGTCGGCAGGATCGTCCTCGCGGGGCTCGTACTCGTGATCGCCTCGATCGTTGGGCTCACCCAGCTCGGGGGCGCCACCTCCTACTGGCTCATCGGCGGGCTGCTCTTCCTCATCGGAGCGGGCATGGGCTCGACGATGATGCCGATCATGTCAGGCGCGATGCAGACGCTTCGGCGCGAGAAGATCGCCAGGGCGAGCACGACCCTCAACATCATCCAGCAGGTTGGCGCCTCGATCGGGACCGCGGTCATGACGGTCATCCTCACGAGCACCCTGAAGGCGCGCCTGTCGGGATCGCGCCCCGACGGCGGCCTTGGGCAGAGCGGACGGCACCTGTCGGCCCATCTCAGGGCGATCATGGGGGGCGCATTCGGCCACACCTACTGGTGGGCGCTTGGCCTCGTGCTCGCCTCTGTGCTCGCTGCGGTCCTGCTGCCGCGCAGAAAGCCGGCGCCCGTCGCTGAGGGTGGGCAGGCCGATCGGTCGCACCTGTCGGAGCGGCGGGAGGAGCTGCCTGCGGTGCTTGGCGCCTGAGGGCCTTCGCCCTGCGCTCGCAGGCTCTGTGGAGCTCTGTGTGGAGCTCTGTGCCTCCGAGACGAAGGGCTGCGAGCCTCTGCACTGCGTTCGCCTGCTCTTCCGAGCGCTTCGCAGTATCGTCACGACGACTTAATCGATCTGGGAGCTCGAGATGGAATACCGTGGACTTGGCGGAACCGGCATGCGGGTCAGCAGACTCTGCCTCGGAGCGATGATGTTCGGGCCTTGGGGGGAGCCTGATCAGAAGGAGTGCGTGCGGATCATCCACGCCGCGCTCGACGCCGGCGTCAACTTCATCGACACCGCTGACGTCTACTCGCTTGGCGAGTCTGAGCGGATCGTCGGTGAGGCTCTCTCAGGCCCCAGACGGGACGACGTCATCCTCGCCACGAAGTTCCACGGGCCGATGGACGTCGGGTTCGGAGGGCAGGGAGGTGACCCGAACCGGCGGGGCAACTCGCGCCGATGGATCTTCAAGGCGCTCGAGGGGAGCCTCGAGCGTCTCAAAACCGACTGGATCGACCTCTATCAGGTGCACCGCCCTGAGGAGGGCACCGACATCGAGGAGACGCTCTCCGCGCTCACTGACCTGCGCGCTGCCGGCAAGATCAGGGCGTTCGGCTGCTCCACCTTTCCCGCGCATCAGCTCGTGCAGGCGCTCTGGAGCTCTGAGCGGCGAGGCCTTGGCCGCTTTGCCACCGAGCAACCCCCTTACTCGATCCTCGTCAGGGGCATAGAGGCCGACCTGCTGCCTGTTGCGCAGAGCTTCGGCCTTGGCGTCATCCCCTGGAGCCCACTCGCCGGCGGGTGGCTCACGGGCCGCTGGCGCAAGGGCCAGGAGGTGCCGCAGACCAAGCGCGCCCAGCGGATCCCAGCCAGATATGACCTGTCCATCCCTGGCAACCAGCGCAAGCTCGACGCCG
>JAJYUP010000026.1 GCA_021792455.1 Actinomycetes bacterium
TGGTAGCGGCGCACCACTGCGGCGAGCGGCTCGTCGATGCCGAGGTCGGGGTAGAGCAGCTGCACCTCGATCGGCTGGCCAGCCGCGAGCGCGACGATCGCGCGGCTGTCCACCTCGTCGCTCGAGTCGGCGTGTGCCCCGGGGGCGATCTCGATCGAGATCGCGTTTGCGGCGCTGTCGTAGTCGGCTTGCATCCTCAGGCTCGCACAAAGACGGTTATCACGAAGCGGGGGTCATCTCCGGCAACGACAACGATGATAGGACGCCCGTCAGCGGTCATGCCGGCCAGCCGCGCGTTGCCGCGAACGTCGCTGCCGCAGGCCGTGGGCGCGCTGATCGTCGCTTCAACGTGACCGCTGTCGATCCGGTAGAGGCGCATCTCGTTCCTTGCATGCCTGCTCAGTCTCATCGCCGCAGGGATGCTCTCACCGGGACCGGCACGTGGTGCACCACGTGCCGCGCGGAGAGCGAGGCTGACCAGCCGTTGACCGAGGAGAGCGCCGGGATGAAGGCACCGGGCTGAAGGCTTCAGATCGGCTGTGGAGCGCGCAGCGTGCGCGCATGCGGACCCGTCGTGGTGTCATCCGCACCGTCGCGACACTTCTTCGTCCTCGATGTCGCCGCGTCGAGCAGGAGCCCCGGCGAGACGCTGCTCGTGATGATCCTCATCAGCCCGCTCATCTGGGGTGCAGCGTGGCTCCTCATCAAGGCGTTCGCGAGCGTTTCGGAGCGACTCGCGATGGGTCGCGTTCCGCGGGTGCGAGCGGGAACGCGATCTCGAGCACGCGCATGCGATCCTTGCGGCGGCGCCTCGACTGTGGAGAGCCTCCAGCTTCTCTGCGCCCGGTGTAACCAGTCGAAGGGCGCGCGCCTGCAGCGGCGGGTGACGGCGCTTGCGATCAGACCGGTATGTGTGCGTTGAGGTCAGGCGGGATCGAAACTGCCCCGAACCGCCGTCCTCGGCTTCCAGACCGTCTACCCTGGAGTTATGAGCAATCAGTTTGAGCGGCTAGAGCAGGAAACGCGGAGGCTGCTCGGCGACCAGCGCTCGACCACCAAGAAGGCTCCGCGGCCGAAACGCTCGATCGGGCGGACTCTGCTCGCGGTGGTCGTGATCGTCATCGCGGGGTGGCTGCTGCTGCACTTCCTCGCAGGACTGGTGGTGTGGCTTGCGACGGTGTTGATCGTCGTCGCGGCGATCGCTGCGATCGTCTGGGCTGTGCGTGTGATCTTCTGAGGGCAGCGGGCGATGTCCGTCGGCTACGCCTATCTGCCGATCGCGTTCTGCTTCGGACTGGCAGGCGGAATCGTCGGCAAGGTGAAGGGCAGCTCCTTCTGGCTGTGGTTTGTGATCTCAGGCCTGGTGCCGATCTACGGTCTGTTTGCCGCGATCGCCTACCGGTTCGAGACGAAGGAGCTGCGGCGGGCCTGCCCGCGCTGCGGGAAGGTGACGAAGATCTACGACGCGCTGTGCACGCGCTGCGGCATGGAGCTCGAGCTGCCTGAGGTCGCGATCGTCTCTGAAGCGATGGAAGCGCGCGGTGAACGCGGTTGGCCCGCCGACCGGCAGGAGGCGCAGAGGCCCCAGATGAGCAGCTGAGCGTGCTCGGGCTGAAACCTCGCACCGGCCGCCCGCTGCATCTCGATTCGCTCGACCTCGGCCCATGCGGTGGCCGCGCGCTCGCTTGCGGCGGCCGTGGTCTCGACGGCTCCGGCCACGCCCTGGACCGCCCTGGCTGCGCCCTGGGCCGCCCTGGCTGTGCTCTCGATCTGCTCGGCTGCGGTGGGATCCTCAGCGCGAGCCTGATGAGGTTCCCCGTGAGCCGCCTGACTGGCGGCGAGACGCGGGCGCTCGAGGTCGGAGACCCGGCCGCAGCGCCGGCAGACGGTGTGCGCGTGGGGAGCGGTGTTCACGTCGAAGAGCACGGCGCCCTGGCCGACGCAGACCCTGCGCACGAGGCCAAGCTCCTCGAAGAGATCGAGGGTCGCATAGACGGTCGGCAGCGAGATGCTGGGCAGGCTCTGAGAGACTTCCTCGAAGACCTGCTCAGCGCTGACGTGGCTGTCGGCGCAGCGGAGCGCACGCTGGCGCAGCGCCCGGTGGATGAACAGCCGCTGCGCTGTGACCCTGTGGCCGCGCTGCCTGAGGCGCGCGATCAGCTCGCGGTCGAGCTGGGCGGGCTCAGCGCGGCTCGCGCCCTCCGATGCTGTCGCGAGATGGATGGCCATTCCTTCATTCTACCGACTTAGGTATCCCTACCAGATATTAGGCTGTCCTTATTTGAACTATCTTGTTATAGTGGGCTGTTGTGAGCAACTGGTGGCCAGCACAGACGAGGGAGCCCGCACGCGACGAAGGCCGCGACGACAGGGCGGGGCAGCTGGCGCAGCGCCGTGAAGCCGGCTTCGTTGCGAGGCTGATCGAAAGGCTCGGCTACCCGACTGAGCGCGACTTCGTGCTGCGCGTCGTCCAGCCAGGGCTCGTCGGTCTGATCGACGGCTCGGTCTCATCGCTTGCGCCGATCTTCGCGGCGGCGATCTCCTCCGATTCGCACACGGCCTTCGTCGTCGGCGTCGCGACCGCGCTCGGTGCAGGTGTGAGCATGGGCATGTCGGAGGCGCTCTCTGACACGGGTGCGAGCACAGGGCGCGGCTCCCCGCTCGTCAGAGGTCTGATCACGGGCGCGATGACGGCGGTCGGCGGCATCTTCCACACGCTGCCGTTCCTGATAGCCAACGTCCACGAGGCCCTGATCGTCGCCGGGGTCGTCGTTGCGATCGAGCTGTTCGTGATCGCGTGGGTGCGAAACCGCTTCCTCGACGTATCGCTGCGCTCGTCGCTTCTCGTCGTGACGCTCGGCGGGGCGATCGTGCTCGCGATCGGCGTCGGCGTCGGCGCGAGCTGAACCGCCCTCTGCCGCTGCAAACCCCGCTGTTAGACTGGCTGCATGCGTGCCGTCGACGCAATAATGGAATGCCTGAAGGCCGAGGGTGTCGATGTCGTCTTCGGCATGCCGGGGGGCGCGAACCTGCCGACCTACGACGCATTCGTCGACGGCGGCATTCGCCACATCCTCGTGCGCCACGAGGCGGGCGGAGGCCACGCCGCCGAGGGCTACGCGAAGGCGACGGGCAAGGTCGGCGTCGCGCTTGCGACAAGCGGCCCGGGTGCGACGAACCTGACGACGCCGATCTGCGACGCGATGATGGATTCGGTGCCGGTCGTCTTCATCACGGGCCAGGTGCGCACCGAGCTGCTCGGCACCGACGGCTTCCAGGAGGCGGACACGATCGGGATCACGATGCCGATCGTGAAGCACTCCTTCATGATCCAGCACCCAGACGAGATCCCACGCGCGATCCACGAGGCCTTCCATCTCGCCCGCTCCGGCCGCCCAGGCCCCGTGCTCGTCGACATCCCACAGGACCTCTCGAGGGCGGAGATCGACTACGAGCCGGTGACCGACGTGCGGCTGCCCGGCTATCAGCCGACGCTCGACGGCAACCAGAAGCAGATCCGCCAGGCGGCGAAGGCGCTCGCCTCCGCGCAGCGGCCGGTGATCTACGCCGGCGGCGGCGTCGTGAGCGCGAACGCGGCAGCGGAGCTGAGGGAGTTTGCCAGCAGCGACCGCTTCCCAGTCACCTGCACCCTGATGGGACTCGGCAGCTTCCCCGCGCCCCATCCGCAGTGGCTGGGGATGCTCGGCATGCACGGCACGAGAACGGCGAACTACGCGATGGACGAGGCGGACCTGATCTGCGCGGTCGGCGCGCGCTTCGACGATCGCGTCACAGGCAAGCTGTCCGAGTTCGCGCCGAAGGCGAAGTTCATACACATAGACGTGGACCCAGCGGAGATCTCGAAGAACGTGCCCGCCCACATCCCGATCGTCGGCGATGCGAAGCGGGTGCTCGCGAAGCTGCTGCTGGAGTACCGCGCGCTCGGTGCAGACCCTGGTCGCCTCGAGGGCTGGTGGCAGCGGATCGAGCGCTGGCGCTCAGAGCACCCCCTCTCCTACACCGACAGCGAGGACGCCGAGATCAAGCCGCAGTACATGATCCAGGCTCTGTATGAGGCGACGGGCGGTGAGGCGATCATCACGAGCGACGTCGGCCAGCACCAGATGTGGGCTGCGCAGTACTACCACTTCGGCAAGCCGCGCCAGTGGATCAACTCCGGCGGCCTCGGCACGATGGGGTTCGGGCTTCCGGCGGCGATGGGAGCGGCGATCGGCCGCCCAGGCGAGCTCGTCTGCTGCGTTGCGGGGGACGGCTCAGTGCAGATGAACGCCCAGGAGCTTGCGACCTGCGCCCAGGAGCGCATCCCAGTGAAGGTGTTCATCATGAACAACGGCTACCTCGGCATGGTCCGCCAGTGGCAGGAGCTGTTCTGGGACGGCAGGTACAGTCAGGTCGAGATGGGCCCGTACCCGGACTTCGTCAAGCTCGCGGAGGCCTACGGCGCGACGGGCCTGCGCTTGGAGAGCAAGCACACCCTCGTGCAGGACATGAAGGAGGCGATCGCGATCGACGGCCCCGTCGTCGTCGACGTGAAGGTGACGAGAGAGGAGAACACCTTCCCGATGATCCCCGCCGGTCGCCCCGCCCGCGAGATGGTGGGCTGAGCGGTGGGCGAGCCGGGCACGAAGGCGCCCCTCAGTCTGGACGAGCTCGAAGCGGCCGGCAACCTGCGCACCGGTCGCAAGCACACCCTGTCGATCCTCGTGGAGAACAAGGCGGGCGTGCTGAGCAGGATCGCCGGTCTGTTCGCCCGTCGAGGGTTCAACATCGACACGTTGACGGTCGGGCCGACCGACGATGAGCGGCTCTCGCGCGTGACGCTGACCGTCGATGGGGCGGTGCACCCGATCGATCAGGTGACAAAGCAGCTGCACAAGCTCGTGAACGTCTTGAAGATAAGGGACCTCGAGCCCGCCGAGACGGTCTCAAGGGAGCTCGTGCTCTTCAAGATCGCAGTCGACGGCCCGCAGCGTGGCGAGCTGATGCAGCTGACGGAGATCTTCAGGGGCAAGATCGTCGATGTGACGAAGCGCTCGGTGATCGTGGAGATCACAGGCACGACGGAGAAGGTCGAGGCGTTCGAGAGCATGGTGCGGCCCTTCGGGCTGATCGAGATGATGCGAACCGGCGAGATCGCGATCTCCCGCGGCCGCGGCGAGACCTGAGGGCGGCCGCGGCGAGACCTGAGGGCGGCCCCGGTGAGAGCGGGGGGCGTCCGTGATGGGCCCTGAGGGAGCCGCGGCGGGCGGGGCTCGATATAGAATCCCCGCTGGTGGAACCGACCGCCGCAAGCCCGCAGCGCAGCGACGAGGATCGGGGTGATGCCGCGCACCGCGATGCGCGATTCGCACTCGAGGAGGTGCAGTGGGCCTCGCTTTCGGCAGCCGCCCGTGAGGCGGTGCTGCGGTGCCGCAGGCAGCCGCAGCCGACGCTGCTGTGCGCTGTCGTGCCGCTTGGCGGCGCGATCGACCCAAGCGCCGTGGTCTTCGCCTCTCGCCTTGCAGGCGAGCCGTCGTTCCTGCTCGAGCAGCCCGACCGCGGCGGTATGGCGCTCGGCGCGCTCGGGGCCGCGAGCGAAATCGAGGCATCGGGGAGGCGGCGCTTCAGCGAGGTCGCCGACGGGTGGCGCAGGCTTGCGGCCCGCGCCGTCGTCTGGCGTGCCGCCGAGTCGGAGGCGAGCCCGATCGCGGTCGGCGGCTTCGCGTTTGCGAACGAGTGCGCATCTCCGGTGTGGGAGGGGTTCGCGCCCGCGTCGCTGATCGTGCCTGAGGTGGCGCTGCTGCGGCGCGACGGCGTGAGCACGATGCTGCTGAGCACGCTCGCCTGTCCAGACGACGTGCCAGAGCAGCTGATCGGCAGGCTGCGACGGAGGGTGGCCCAGCTGCGCTGCGCGCCGCTGCCGCTGCTGGACCCAGACCCGGTCGGTCGATTCACGGTCTCGAGCGCGATGCCGCCGCAGCACTACGAGTCCGCGGTCGAGCGCGCAAAAGAGCTGATCTCATCAGGGCGCCTGAGGAAGGTGGTGCTCGCGCGGGAGGTGCAGGTGCGTGCGCCCCGGCCCTACGACCCCGCCCCTCTGTTCGGGGTGCTGCGGGAGGCGTTCGCCTCCTGCTTTCTGCTGTGCGTCGGGCGCGGCGATGCGACGCTGATCGCAGCGAGCCCAGAGCTTCTGCTGCGGCGGGAAGGCCAGCGCCTGAGCACGCTCGCGCTCGCAGGATCGACGCGGCGCAGCGCGGACCCTGCGGTGGACTCTCACCTCGGTGAGCGCCTGCTGCGCTCGGCGGGCTACCGGGAGGAGCACGAGATCGTCGTGCGCCGCATCGAACGCACGCTCCGTCCGCACGCGGTGTGGGTCGCCCCCGCGAAGGAGCCCGTGCTTGCGAAGATCGCGAACATCCAGCATCTCGCGACTCCGATCAGGGCTCAGCTCGCCGCACCTGTGGACGCGATCGAGCTGGCGGGGCTGATGCACCCGACACCGGCTGTCGGCGGCGAGCCGAGCGGCGCGGCGCTCGAGCTGATTCCTGCACTCGAGGGACTGGACCGCGGCTGGTATGCAGGACCAGCCGGCTGGACGGATGCGACGGGCGACGGCGAGCTCTGCGTGACGCTGCGCTGCGCGCTTCTGCGCGGCGAGGTGGCCCGCTGCTACGCGGGCAACGGCATCGTGCGCGACTCTGAGCCGGCGAGCGAGCTCGCAGAGACGGAGATGAAGCTTGCGGCGCTGCTGCCGCTGCTGTCGGCGTGAGCGTCGAGATCGATCTTGCACCTCAACGTGGACCTGAGCCTCAGCCTGCGGCAGGGTCCATCACGCAGCGTCGTGCAGGGCGGCTGCAACTGCCCCCCACGCCCGTGCATGCAGAGCGACGTTCGCGGCCCTGTCCGTGCGCACCTCGATGAGGTTGGAGCGATGGCTGCCAAGAGCGTGCTCGAGCGCCTGCCGCAGCTGGGCGACGGTGTCCGCGCGCTCGTAGCGCAGCCCGCAGAGGGCGGCGAGAGCCTCGAAGTCGAGGTGTGGGGGCGTGGCGATGTGGCGCGTGTAGATGTCCTCAGAGGTCGAGGCGCCGGCGTCGCTCCCATCGCGCTCTCGTGCGACAGCAGCGCCTGAGACGGGCAGGAAGTCGAAGATGCCGCCCCCTTCGTTGTTGATGAGCACGATCGTGAGCTTCACCTCCAGCCGGCCCGAGCAGATCAGCGCCCCGACGTCGTGGGCGAGGGCGACGTCGCCGATCAGAAGCACGACGGGCCCGAGGTCCGCCGCGGCCGCCCCGAGCGCGCTCGAGACCGTGCCGTCGATGCCGTTCGCACCCCTGTTGCAGAGCACCCTGGGCGGGTCGCTGCGCACCGGCCAGAAGCTCTCTATGTCCCGGACGGGCATGGAGGAGGCGACGAACAGGGTCGCCTGCTCAGGCAGCAGCACCCCAAGCTCCTGCGCGAGCGCGGGCTCGCTGAGCTGCCCGCCTGCGAGCACGCCGCCAAGCGCCTCGGCGGCGACCGCGTCTGCGCTGCGCCAGGATGCGAGCCAGTCGCGCTCCTGCCCGCCAGGCAGCTGCCGCAGCGCGAGCTCAGGGTCAGATGCGATCGAGAGGACCGCGACGCTCGCAGGATCCTGGAAGGCGCCCTCCGGATCGAACAGCACCTGGGGGACCTCCGGCATGCCCGCGAGCCAGGAGCGCAGGGGCTTGGAGGTGGGCAGGTCGCCGATCCGCAGCACGAGGTCAGGTCTGAGGCGGCTCGTGAAGGCGGCGTTGCGCAGCAGCGCGTCGTAGTGCGCTATCGCCCCCTCCCCACGGCGTGCCCAGGAGAGCGGGTCGGCGAGCAGCGGCCACCCCCTGCGCTCGGCGAACGCGGCGGCCGCACAGGGCAGGCCCGTGCCAGGCGTGCGTGACCGCTCGTGCCGACCGGCGACGATGAGGCCCCTCTCGGCCGTCTCGATCATGTGACCGAGCCGCCCCTCGATGTCGTGGGGCGAGCCTCGCTCCCGCGGGCGGGTGAGGTATGGGGTCGAGTCCCCGCGAGCCGTGCGGTCCTCGATGAGCGCCTGCTCGACGGTGGCGTCGGGCAGCAGCGGCTCGCGCAGCGGGAAGTTGAGGTGCACGACGCCTTGCGGGCTCTCAGCGGCCATCCAGTATGCCCGGCAGGCGAGGGTTCTCATCCAACGCAGCTGCGGCTCCTCAGCGCGATCGACGCCGACCTCGAAGAACCACTTCGCAGCGGCGCCGAACAGCTTCAGCTGGTCGATCGTCTGCCCCGCACCGACCTCCCGGAGCTCTGGCGGCCTGTCGGCCGTCAGCAGCAGCAGCGGTACGCGCGCCTCCCGCGCCTCGATGGCGGCGGGCAGGAGCTCGGCGGCCGCCGTCCCCGAGGTGCACGTCACGGCGACGGGCAGGCCTGAGGCCTTGGCGAGCCCAAGCGCGAAGAAAGCTGAGCTGCGCTCGTCGATGTGGGAGTGGCAGCGGATGCGCGAATCTCTTGCGAGCGCGAGCACGATCGGCGTGCAGCGCGATCCCGGCGAGGTGCATGCCGCCTCCATCCCGCAGCGAGCGAGCTCGTCGACGAACGCCGCAAGCAGCACGTGGCTGGCGGCGCCCGGCTGCAGGGTGCTTCGCGCGCCGCGCTCTGGCACGATGGGCGCGCCGCGCTCTGGCACGATGGGCGAGCTGCGCTCCGGTGTGCGGCCAGGCGCGCTCGTCTCAAGGCGGTCAGGCATCGAAATAGTATGGCGCGATGATGGAGGGCGCTTGCGGAGAGACGGAGACCGTCCTGATGCTCCACGGCTTCGGAGGAAGCGCCCGCTCATTCGATCTCGTGATCGCGGCTCTGGAGAAGATCGTCTCTGCTGAGCGCTGCACGCCGCAGGCGCTCGACTTGCCCGGCCACGGCCAGCTTGCGCATCAGCCCTCGCCGCCGACCTTCGAGGGCTGCGTGGAGGGCGTGCTTGCGCGGGCGCCAGAGCGCTTTCTGCTGTGCGGCTACTCGATGGGCGGGCGCATCGCGCTGCAGGTTGCGCTCGCGGCGCCTGACAGGCTGAGCGGACTTCTGCTCGTCTCCGCGAGCGCGGGCATCGACTCCGAGGCGGAGCGCAGGCAGCGGATCGCATCCGATGAGCGGCTTGCCGCCTCGCTCGAGGCTCGCCCCTTTCAGGAGTTCGTGGGCGCCTGGCGAGCCCAGCCGCTGTTCGCAGACCAGCCGCCCGCCGTGAGGGCGCTCGCCGAAGAGGACATGCTGCGCAACGACCCAGAAGGCCTCGCGGCGGCTCTGCGGGGTCTCGGGGCCGGCAGGATGCCGCCGCTGTGGGGCAGGCTGCGATCGCTTGCAGTGCCGACCGTGGTCCTCGTCGGCGAGCGCGACGAGAAGTACGTCGGTCTCGGCCGCAGGATCACGGCGCTTGCGCCCGAGGCCCGCCTGGTGGTCGTCGAGGGGGGGCATGGGCTGCTGCTCGAGAACCCGAGTGCGGTCGCAGGCGCGATCTCAGGGCTCCTGCAGGCCTGAGGGCGCAGGGCGCCGAGGCCGGGGAAGGCGGCCCTCAGGCCCGCTCCACGCGGCCCCCGCCGGTCCCAGCCCGCCTGCACCGAGAATCACACGAGCGTGACCCTCAGGCCGGGCTCACGCCGAGCCCCGGCCCGCCCGGCGGCACGAGCTCGCCACCGCGCGGGGCAAGGGCCCGCTCGAATCCCTCGAACATCGGCAGGGTCGCAAGGCCGCAGGCGGGCAGCGGCCCGTCGCCGGCAAGCGCCGCCGCGGCGTGCACGGCGGCGGCGATTCCGAGCGGCCCGTCGAGGGTGGAGGCGAGGTAGACGGAGCGGCCGCTTGCCTGCACGAGCGCGGCGGAGCGCAGCAGGCCAGCGATCCCGCCACAGCGGGAGATCTTCAGGCACACGAGCTGCCCGACCCGCTGCGTGAGCGCCCCCCGCTGATCTGCGCTCTCGTCGATCGCGATGGGCGTGTCCACCCGCTGCTGCACCTGCCGGATCGCCTCGAGCCCGCCCGTCGGCTCCTCCACGAGCTCGATGCCGAACGGCTCGAGCGCCCTGATCCTCTCCACCGCCTCCTCGACCGACCATGCGCCGTTTGCGTCGAGGCGCAGCGCAACGTTCGCCCCGAGGCTCTCCCGCACCGCGGCGACCCTGCGCTCGTCATCTCCAAAGCCCACCTTGAGCTTCACGCAGGAGAACCCCTGCGCCGCCGCGCAAGCGGCCTGCGCCGCCGCGCGCTCCGGGTCCGGGGCAGAGATCGTCGCGTTCACGACCACCCTCTGAGCGGGGGCATCGACGAGCAGCATGGCGACGGGCTTGCCCTGCAGCCTGCCCGCCCTGTCCCACAGCGCGAGGTCGATCGCTGCAAGCGCCTGCGGCAGCGGGTCGGCCGCCCGGCAGGCGGCGAGCAGCGCGGCGCCGTCGGCGCCGAGCGCGCCCGCCGCAAGCGCCCCGCCGCGCGCCGTCCGACCGTTGCGCGCGGGCGGGGGTGTGGAGTCCCAGCCCTCGACCACCTCCCGGTGGCGGGAGAGCGCGAGCAGCGCCCGCTCCATGCTCACACCGTCGTAGTGCTCGAGTGGGCAGCATTCGCCCCAGCCCGTCACTCCGTCTCGGCCTCTGAGTGCGACGGTGACGATCTCTCGTCTGCTGATCTCGCCGTGGGCGGTTCTCAGCGGGTCGGAGAGCGTCAGGGTGTGCCGATGCAGCTGCATCTCCATGCTCATCGAGGGCGCTCGCTCTCCTCCGGGGTCGTCAGCCGCTGCCGCCGATGAGCAGGCCTGCGCTCATCAAAAGGCAGAACGCAAGCTGCAGAAGGCCCGTCTGCGCGAGCGCGCCGTTCAGCGCCGGGCCGTCTGTCCTGCTTGCCACGACCCTCACGAGGCGCACCGCGAGGGGGCAGACGAGCAGGCACAGCGCAAGCCACGGCGTCATGCCGCCGGCGAGCCAGAGCAGAGGCGGAGCGAGCAGCGCGATGCCGACCATCGCCGCGTACAGCGCCCGCGTGCGCCTGCGCCCGATCCGCACCGCGAGCGTGCGCTTGCCCGCCCGCCGGTCGGTGTCGATGTCGCGCACGTTGTTGACGACGAGGAGCGCGCTTGCGAGCAGCCCGACGGGCACGGCGCAGGCGAACGCCTGCCAGCGCAGGTGCTGCACCTGCACGTAGTAGGAGCCGCTCACCGCGACGATCCCGAAGAACAGGAAGACGAACAGCTCGCCAAGTCCCTCATAGCCATAGGGGCGGGGGCCTCCGGTGTACAGCACGCCCGCGAGGATCGAGGCGGCGCCGACCGCGAGCAGCACCCATCCTGCGACTGCGATGAGGTAGGCGCCGCAGAGCACCGCCGCCCCGAAGGTGAGGTAGGTCGCGACGAGCACCTGGCGGGGGGGCAGCAGCCCTCCCGCCGTCACCCGGACCGGGCCAAGCCGCTCCTCCGTGTCGGCGCCACGGCGCGCGTCGGAGTAGTCGTTGGAGAGGTTCGTGCCCACCTGAATGAACACGGCGCCGAGCAGCGCCGCGAGGAAGCTCAGCGGGTGAAAGTGCCTTGCCGCCGCGGCGAGGCTCGTGCCGACGAGCACGGGAGCGAGCGACGCGGGCAGCGTGCGCAGGCGCGCCGCCATGACCCAGATGTGGGCTGGGCTGCGCGGCCCTGTGACGAGATCGCCCGCGCGCGCTCCCACCCTCTCACGCCCCCCTTCGCAGGCGGCGCAAGGCGGGCTGCCCGCGGACCGCCACAGAGGCCCCGAGGTCCATGCTCACGGCCTCCTGGGGAAGCGGCTGAAGTCGGGCCTGCGCTTGTCCCGGTAGGCGTCCCGGCCCTCCTTGGCCTCCTCGTTGGCGTAGAAGAGCAGGTTCGCGTCGTGGGCGAGCTGCTGGATGCCCGAGAGCCCGTCCTCCGCCGCGTTGAAGCTCGCCTTGAGCAGGCGCAGCGCGAAGGGGGAGAGGGAGAGCATCTCGCGGCACCAGGCGACCGTCTCCTGCTCGAGGCGCTCCAGCGGCACGACGGCGTTGACGAGGCCCATCTGAAGCGCCTGCTGGGCGTCGTAGCGGCGGCACAGAAACCAGATCTCCTTCGCCTTCTTCGGGCCGACGAGGTTTGCGAGAAGGCCCGCGCCGAAGCCGCCGTCGAAGGACCCGACCCTTGGTCCCACCTGTCCGAAGATCGCGTTCTCTGCTGCGATCGTCAGGTCGCAGACGACGTGGAGCACGTGACCGCCGCCGATCGCAAAGCCTGCGACCATCGCCACGATCGGCTTTGGCAGTCGCCGCATCTGCACGTGCAGGTCGGTCACGTGGAAGCGGCCAGGGCGGGATGGATCAGGCGCCCCGGAGGGGTCCTCCGAGAGGTAGCCGGTGTCGCCGCGCACCCGCTGGTCGCCTCCGGAGCAGAACGCATCGGGTCCCTCGCCCGTGAGGATGACGACGCCTGTCTCCACGTCCTCGCGGGCGTCCTCCAACGCCCGCGAGATCTCGACGATCGTCAGCGGCCGGAACGCATTGCGCACCTGTGGACGTGCGATCGTGATCTTCGCGATGCCGGCGTCCGCGCCGGTCGACTTCTCGTAGCGGATGTCAGTGAACTGCCCTGCCGATGCCCAGGATGTCGCCGCCAAGCCTTCTCATCTCCTCTCTTGCAGGTCCGGATCGCTGCCGTCGATGTCAGGCAGATGCCAGCGAAGGCTAGCCTGTGCGACAGCGATGATCGTGCAGGCATGGTGCATGAGGGCCGCGAGGGCGCGACCACAGGCAGGCGCCGTCGTGTGCGAAGGACGGTCGATCACCCACAGCGAGCTGCTGTCCGCCTCCGCCTGCGCCGCGCGGCACCTCGCCTCTTCCGGCGTGCGCGAAGGCGACATCGTCGCAATCGAGCTGCGCCCCAGCATCGAGTTCGTGCAGGCGCTGCACGCCTGCTGGCTGCTTGGCGCGATCGCGATGCCGATCGACGTCAGGCTCACAGCCGCAGAGAGGGATGCGCTGTGCGCACAGGCAGCGCTTCGCATCACGCAGCCGCTGCCCGCAGAGGGCGCGCCGCGAGTCGCGGCAGCGCCCCGAGGAGAGCCGCCGGCGAGCCGCTCATCGAGCGTCACGCCGGATGCGGGCGAGTCGCTGCTCGCGCAGGCATCCCATCACCTGCACGAGGTCGCCGTGATCCTGCACACCTCAGGCACGACCTCGACGCCCAAGCGGGTGCAGCTCACCTTCGGCAACCTGCTCTGGAGCGCCTTGGGCTCCGCTGTCGCGCTTGGGGGCGGCGGCGAGGAGCGCTGGCTGTGCACGCTGCCGCTCTGCCACGTGGGGGGGCTCTCGATCATCGTGCGCAGCGCGATCTTCGCCGGCACCGCCGTGATCCAGCCCCGGTTCGATGCTGCGAGCGCGCTCGAGGCGATCATGCACGACCGGATCACGCTGATGAGCGTCGTCGCCACCACGCTGCGCCGGCTGCTCGATCAGGGGCTCTCCCACCCGCCTCACCTGCGTGCAGCCCTCGTCGGCGGGGGGCCGGTGCCTGCGAGCCTGCTTTCTCGGGCGCAGCAGGCGGGCGTGCCCGCCTGCGCGACCTATGGCCTGACCGAGGCCTCATCCCAGGTCGCGACCGTGCCTGTTGCGGCGCTCTCACCTGCGCGCGCCGCCCTCGGCGCCCGCCTGACGCCTGCTCGCGCCGATCTCGCTGCCCTCGGCGCCGGTCCGCCGCTCTTCTGCACGAAGGTTCAGATCGCCGCCGACGGGGAGATCCTCGTGGCTGGGCCGACCGTTGCGCCGGCGGCTCTCAGACGCGACGGCTGGCTTGCCACAGGAGATCTCGGGCATCTCGACGAGCTCGGCAACCTCCACGTCACCGGCCGCAAGGCTGACACGATCGTGAGCGGGGGGGAGAACGTCGCTCCCGCTGAGGTCGAGGCGCTGCTCGAGGCTCACCCCCTCGTCGCCGAGGCCGCTGTCCTCGGGCGGCCGCACCCGGAGTGGGGCGAGGCGGTCGCCGCGATCGTCGTGCCCGCGGAGGGTGCGAGCCTGACCGTCGAGGAGCTCCGTGCCCACTGCGCCGCGAAGCTCGCTCCGTTCAAGGTGCCAAAGCAGTTCAGCTTCGCCACAGAGCCGTTGCCTCGCACGGCGTCAGGGAAGCTGCTGCGCAGGCAGCTGCGGTGAGCGCGTGCGGCTCGGTGTCAGCCGCGGCACTCGGAATGTCCCGGCTGCCGCGCAGGCAGCTGCGGTGAGCGCGTGCGGCTGCTCGCAAGATCAGAGACGCTATCGAGATAGCGACTGCTCTGCCAATCGTGATTTAGGGTACCCTAAGTGTTGATTTCAGCTCGCAGGGGCAGCCGGCTGCGGCCAGCTTCGCAGCTGCGGCACCACGAACACGATGCAGTCTCGAGGAGGAGCCATGCAACGCTCGCCGTTCTTCGAGGGCGTCACGCAGATGGATGCGACGCTCATCGGGCAGACGGTCAAGCTTCCGATCTTCTACTACGGAGGCACTTCGATCGGGGCGGTGTTCCCCGCTTCGCTCGCGCGGCTGCGGAGGCTGATGCCAGACCCACGCATCCGTCCTGCACGGCTTGTGCCGGGCGTCGGCGCCCTCGCGATCACGTGCTTCGAGTATGCGGACACCGACATCGGCCCCTACAACGAGCTCGCGATCTCCGTGCTGCTGTGCGAGCCGCCCCACGTCGTAAATCTCCCTGCCCGAGCGATCGTCTCCGGGCTGCGCAGCCGCCAGCTGCACGCCTGGGTGCACCATCTCCCGGTCACGACGGAGATCGCACTCGCCGGCGGCGTCGAGCTCTACAACTACCCGAAGTTCATCGCTGCGATCGACTATGAGCAGAGCGCCGCACGGCGCACGTGCACGCTTGCGCAGGGCGCTGAGCACATCCTCACGCTCCAGGGCGATCTCATCGAAACACCTCGCAGCGAGCGCTTTCAGCTCTTCAGCCACCTGTGGATGGACCGGCAACCGCAGAGCTCGGAGTTTCAGATCAACGCGCGTGCGATGGGCGTCAGCTTCGACCCGCGCCGTGCGAGCCTCCAACTCGGCTCCCGCCACCCGATCGCCAGAGAGCTCGACGCGCTGCTCATCTCCCGCCGGCCGTTGCAGTACCAGTACATCCGAAGCTTCGAGGGCATCCTCTATGGCCCGGAGCACCTCTCGCTGCCGCTGATCGAGCGTTTTCGCAGGCGATTGGCCGAGGGCGAGGGTGAGGGTGAGGGCGATGGCGCCGAGAGCGCAGCACCAGCGGGCGGAGACGGTGCCGAGAGCGCGGCCGCAGCCGGCGGTGGCGGCAACGGCGCGCTCGCTCGGGACGCTGCAGAGTCGCGGGCACGGAGGTGAGAGGCGCGATGCCCGCCACGACGACGGCAGCCAGCTGCGCCGGCCCGCCGCAGCCGACTCTCGCTCAGCGGTTTCCGCGCTTCAGCGCGGACGCCGGCTCTTCGCGCCTGCGGCAGCTCGAGCGTCTGCGTGAGCGGGCGCGGCGCTTCGCCCAGCAGCACGCGCGAGGGCGTGCGCTCGAGATCGATCGCCGCGCCCGAGAGGACCCGCGCTTCTTCGATTGGGAGCTCGTGCGCGCAGGCGCCTCGGAGGGGCTGCTCAGCTTTCTCATCCCGAAGCAGGCAGGCGGCGGCGGGGGTCTTGCGACGGAGGCTGCGATCGTGATGGAGGAGCTCTGCGCCGCCTGCCCAGGGATCGCCCTCATCTTCGGGGCGCACGCGCTCGGCATCTCGCCGCTGCTGCTCGGCGGGCCGTCGCAGTGGGATGGCGTGCTCGCGCAGCTGGTCGCCTCCGAAGCGCAGGAGCGCCCGATGTTGATGGCCTGCGCGATCACTGAGCCTGAGGCTGGGACCGACGTCGAGGACCCAGACCTGCTCGCCCGCGGGCGGATCACCACCCATGCCAGGCCGGTGCCCGGCGGCTACCGGCTCACCGGCACCAAGCGGTTCATCTCCAATGGCAGCGTCGCGCGCTGGATCACGATCCTCATGCCCACCGATCCGCGCAACCCCGCGCAGACGTGGACGTGCTTCCTGCTCGACACCCGCAGTGAGGGCTTCTCGATCGCGAGGGTCGAGAGCAAGATGGGACAGCGTGCCTGTCCAGCCGCAGAACTCTCGCTGCAGGAGGTCTTCGTCCCCGCCGAGCGGGTCGTGGGGCGCCCTGGCGATGGCGCGGCGGCCACGATGATCGTGCTCGCCTGCTCCCGACCGCCTGTCGCGGCGATCGCGACGGGGATCGCCTCCGGGGCCTACGAGCGCGTGCGAGACTGGATCGCCTCCGGCGGGCAGGCGGCAGATCTGCGCAACCGCCAGCACGTGCAGCTCCAGCTCGCCTCGATGGAGGAGGAGATCCACCTCGCCAGGCAGGCTTACATCGATGCCGCGACTGAGGTCGATCAGGTCGCGCTCGGCGGTGCGCTGCGCCACCCGCTCGTGCGCGCGCTCGGGCATGTCCCGCCCTCCGTTCGCAGGAGCAGCCTGATGCGTGGGTGGATCACCTCTCCACGGGCTGCCGATGCGACGGTTGCGGTGATGAGGCGCACCACGAGCGACCGCGCCGTCACGCGGTCGCTCGCGCTCTCCTCGCTCGCGAAGGCACACTGCGCCGACGTCGCGATGCGTGTGACGACGGCGGCGCTCGATCTCGTCGGCATGCGCGATGTGCCGGTGCGCGCCGAGCTGCAGAAGCTCTGGCGGGACGCGAAGCTCACCCAGATCTACGAGGGCACCAACCAGCTCAACCGGATCGAGGTCCACCGTGGCCTCTGCGCGCAGGAGACGATCAGCTGCCTGCCGCCGCTGAGAGCGGCCGCTCACCCGAATCGAGAGTCCCCCGCGACGGCGGCGGCGACGGGCGCAGGGCGGCAGGACCCTCTGATCGGTCCCGCCGCAGGTGCGGATCGACAGCTCGTGCGAGCTCGAGGCGGCGAGAGATGAGCAGCCCCGGAGCAGCGGACCTCGCCGGAGGCTCCGACGGCACCAACGGGGCGGAGGTGGCGGCGGAGCAGGCGCCGGGGCGTGCCCTTGCAGATCTCGCGCGTCAGATCGCCCGCCGGGAGCTGCTGCCCGCGGCCGGCAGGCTCGACATCTCCGATGCGGAGACGATCGGGGCCTGCTGGCGCGTCATGTGCGATGTGGGACTCGACCGTGCGCTTCGTTCGGAGAGCGAGGGCGGGGCTGGCATCGGAGCGCTCGACCTGCTCGCGGTCATCGAGGAGCTCGCTGTCGGCGATGCCGGCATCGCGCTCGCTGTGCTGCTTGCGAACGTCGCCTTCGTCGCGATGCCGAGCGCGCGCGCGGCGACGCTGCCGCCGGGTGCGCGCTGGGCGGCGGTGCCGGTCGGCTGGGGCGCGCAGCTCACGATCCGGCAGGGACGCCTCGAGGAGATCTCGACGCTCGCCTTCGGCGCGCACGGCGCGCATGGGCTCGTGTTCGTGCTTCCGGCGAGCCCCGGTGATGATCGCAGCCGCTGCTCAGTCCTCTGCGCTCAGGGCTCGACGCCCCACCTGCGCCGTGAGCGTGAGGAGCACCAGCTCGGACTGTCCGGCGCCCCGGCGGCGATGGTCGCATTCTCCGTCGCAGACGCACAGCTGCGCTCCGGAAGCTCATTGGACCCGTGGTCAGGCGAGCAGCGTCGCGGGGGCGGCTGCGAGGCGGAGCTGTGCCTGTTCGATCTGATGCGAAGGGGCGCCGCAGCGATCGCGCGCGGCATCGCGCGCCGCGCTGAGCAGCTCGCCCTCGAGTACGCGCAGCAGCGGCGCCAAGGCGGGGTCGCGATCGTGGCGCACGACGCTGTGAGGGACATGCTCGGCGCGATGGCGGTGCGGCGCATCCTCAGGCCTGCGGAGCGGATCGCGGAAGCGGATGCGCGCGCGTTTGCGATCGCTGAGAAGATTCTCGCAACGGACGCTGCGCTTGCGAGTGCGACCGACGCTGTGCAGGTCTTCGGCGGCACCGGCTACATGCGTGAGACGGGGGTGGAGAAGCTGATGCGCGACGCGAAGTCGATCCAGCTCTTTCCCGAGCCCAACTGGGTGAGCGCAGACGCCCTGCTCGGCGCCCACCTCGCCACGCCCGCGCCCTGGAGCTGAAGGAGATCTCGAGGCGCAGGGAGGGGGGGTGCCGAGGGCTGCAGGGCATCTTCAGGCGCAGGGAGGGGGGGGGTGCCGAGAGCTGCAGGGCATCTTCAGGCGCAGGGAGGGGGAGGCGCCGCCTGCGCGGAGACGATCTGGCAAGCTCTCGCAGACCACAGCGATGAGCGGGCCTGCACCTGAGATCACGGAATCCTTCGACCCCGACCGCTACCGGGATCAGAGCCTGCGCCAGTGGGAGGGTGCCGCCCCAGGCTGGGAGCGCCGGCAGCGGCAGATGCGCGAGTTCTCAGCACCGGTCTCAGAGTGGCTGATCGAGGCGGCGCAGCTGCGAAGCCCCCACTGCGTGCTCGACCTCGCCAGCGGGATCGGCGAGACCGGCTGCATCGCCGCGGCGAGGGTGATGCCGCAGGGCACCGTCATCCTCGCTGATCAGGCGCAGGCGATGGTTGCCGCCGCACGCCGTCGTGCGCAGGAGCTCGAGCTCGCAAACGTCCAGTGCCGCGAGCTCAGCGCGGAATCGCTCGACCTGCCCGCCGCGAGCCTCGACGCCGTCATCTGCAGGTGGGGCCTGATGCTGATGGCCGACCCGGACGCGGCGCTGAAAGAGTGCCGGCGGGTGCTCAGGTCCGGCGGCAGGATCGCGCTTGCGGTGTGGGGGGCGCCGCAGCGCAACCCCTGGGCGGGAGCGCCGATGGGCGCGCTGATCGAGCTTCAGATCATCTCCCCGCCGCCGAGAGGCGACGCTCGGGAGGGATCGCACCTGCCTGGGATGTTCGCGCTCGCCGATCCGAATGCGCTGCGGCAGCGGCTGCTCGACGCGGGCTTCGGCGAGGTGCGCACCGAGGCGCTCGAGCTCACGCGCAGCCACCCCGACTTCGAGGACTTCTGGGAGACGACGCTCGACCTCTCCTCTGAGGTGCGCAGCGCCGTGGCTGGACGGCCGCAGGCGGAGCTCGAGCGGATCCGAGACGCGGTGCGCGCCCGCCTCGAGCCCTTCATCGGCGCCGACGGATCTCTTGCGATCCCCGCGCTCGCGCTCGTCGCCTGCGCAAGCGCCTGAGCGGCCGGGCCGCGCGCCTGGTCTGGACTCAGAGGCCTGCCGGCACCGATCCTCCGTCCGTCATCACAGCCTCGACGAGGCCCTCGCCCTCGCGGATCGCCGCGGAGGCGTCGCGGGGCGCGAGCGCATCCCCGATCCGGACTGTGTGAAGCCGAAGCTGGCGCAGCTGCCGCTCGAGCTCGACGCCGTCCGGCTCGCAGGCTTCGCTGGTGACGATGAGGTCGGCCTCTACGGTGAGGCCCTCGCCGCCGTAGACGTTGAGGATCTGCAGCGATCCGTCCTGCGCGCGAGCCGCGAAGCTGTCGGTGTGCAGATGCACGCCTGCTGCCGCGAGCTCGCGCCGCAGCGCGATGAACGTCGGCCCGTCGAGGTCACCGCCGACGACAGGGGTCGGGGTGACGATGCTGACCTCCCTCGCGCCTCGGAGGCCGGCCTCGAGCGCCGAGAACCACAGCGCCGGTCCTGCCGCTCCGCGGTCGAGCAGCGCGACGCGCTCAGCGACCGTCCGCTGCCGCAGGAAGGCCTCGAGCGTGATCGATCCGCCGATCGCCGGTGGGGGAGGGCTCGCACCGCAGGCGATGACGACGAGCGAGGGCTCGCACGCCGCGATCACGTCCGCGTGCGCCTCCACACCGAGGCGCACGCCCACTCCCACCTCCCGCAGCTCGGCCTCGAGCCAGTGAAGGTATCGCCCCCAGCCGGTGCGCCTGCCTGTTTCTGCTGCGAGCGTGAGCCTGCCGCCGAGGAGCTGATCGCGCTCGAAGAGGGTGACGCTCGCTCCGGCGCCCGCGAGCGCCCGCGCCGCCTCCATGCCCGCCGGCCCGCCGCCGACGACGACCGCGATCAGGCCGGCGAGCCCCATCGCCCGCCCCCGAGCACGCTCGCCGAAGCCGACGCGCGGGTTGACCGTGCAGCTGAGCGGCAGCAGCTTCATCGAGTTGCCGACGCACAGCTGGTTGCAGGCGGTGCAGGGTCGGATCCGGCGCGCCTGTCCGCTGAGTGCCTTCTCTGCGAAATCTGGGTCCGCGATCAGCTGCCTCGCCATCCCGATCGCATGGGCCATGCCCTCCGCAAGCAGCCGCTCGCCGTACTCCGGCGTGCAGATGCGCCCGCAGGCGATGATCGGCAGCTGAACGGCCTCGGCGAGCGCGCCGAAGGCGTGCTGAGCGTACCCCTCCTCCGTCGGCATCGGCGCGACGACCTTCTCGACGCTCGCCCAGATCCCGATGTCCGGTGAGATCACGTCGAACAGTGAAGAGTCCTCGAAGGCGCGCGCAAAGGCGATCCCCTCCTCGAGGCCGTATCCGCCCTGCACGCACTCATCGAGCGTGAGGCGCACGCTGAGCGCGAGGCCCGCCCCGATCGCCTGCCGCACCGAAGCGGCGACCTCCAGCGGGTAGCGGACCCTGTTCTCGACGCTGCCGCCGTACTCGTCTTGGCGATCGTTGCAGGCAGGCGAGAGGAACTGGCGCAGCAGGCCGTCGTGGGCGGCCTTGATCTCCACGGCGTCGAAGCCGGCGGAGGCGAGGTTGCGCGCGCCTGCTGCGAACTGCTCACGCACACGGTCGAGGTCTGCGCGGCTCATCGCAACCGCCGGCTCCCTGCTCGCGAGATCTGGAAGGCGAGATGGGCCAATCAGCGGTGCCCGCGTGGTCAGCTGGTGCGCCTGGTTGCCGTAGTGGGTGAGCTGCCCGCACACTCTGGCGCCATGGCGGTGCACAGCCTCCGCGATGCGCGCATAGCCCTCGATGCACCGAGGGTCGCTGCTGAGCACGAGCGGCGCGCCCTGCTGCCCGTCGAGGGAGACGACCGAGGACTCGACGCAGACGAGCCCAACCCCGCCGCGCGCCCTCGCCTCGTAGTAGTCGACGTGGCGCTCGGTCGGCAGCAGGGCGGAGCGCTCGGCGTAGAACAGGCCATGGGGGAGCAGCACGATCCGATTCTTCAGCTGCAGCGGCCCAAGCTGGCCAGGGCTGCCGAGCAGGGGAAAGGATGTGCTCACGCGGCCGTCAGCCCGCCGTCGCAGACGTGGTTTCCGCCCGTGCAGAAGCGGGCGTCATCAGAGGCGAGGAAGACGACGAGTGCGGCGACCTCCTCCGGTCGCCCAAGCCTGCCGACCGGCACGGTCGCGGCATGCGCCGCGAGATTGCGCCCGAGCGCGTCCGCGTCGTTTGGGTCTTCCATGAACCGTCGCGTCATCGGCGTGTCGAGATGGCCAGGGCTGACGGCGTTGACGGTGATCCCGTCGGCGGCGAGCTCGAGCGCGAGCGATCTCATGAGGTTGAGAAGGCCGCCCTTCGATGCTGTGTAGGGGATCGCGCCAGGGAAGCCGACCATTCCAGAGGTCGAGCCGGTGAAGACGATCGCGCCCCACCCTCCCTCTCGCATGTGGGGGATCACCTGCCTGCTCCACAGCCACGGTGCCCTGACGTTGACGGCGAAGGTGCGCTCCCACTCGGCGATCGAGGTCGCAAGCGCATCGCCCCCCGCCGCGATGCCGGCGTTGCTGTGCAGCACGTCGATCCCGCCGAGCGTCTGGGCGGCGGCCTGCACCGCCGATGCGATCTCGCTCTCCGCGGAGGCGTCAAGCGCGATGAACCGCACAGGGGCGTCCCTGTCCCTGAGCTCCCGCTCGAGCGCGAAGCCGCGCTCCTGGTCGAGGTCGACGAACACGACGGCCGCGCCCTCCGCGAGGAACCTCCTGACAGAGGCTTCGCCGACGCCTGAGGCGCCGCCCGTGATGAGCACCCGCTTCCCAGAGACCTTCACAGCCTGAGAACTGTACGCTGGTTGTGCCCGCGAAGTCAACCGCAACGGTCCCGGCCAGCCGGCCCGCTGCGTCACGCGTGCCAGGCCGCTGCTCGGCGAGGGCAAGCCGACCGCCCGCTCGCGTCGAGTGATGACGACGCCTGCCTGCATCCGATCACCACGCGAGCTCGAACGGCTGCGGGGAGCGCGGCGGATGCGGCGAGGATGCCCGCAGGCAGGGCGTTGGGTGAGATAGCCTGCGAGCATGCTCTACGACAACGACGCGGATCTCGGCCTGCTGACTGGGGATGTCGATGGGCCCGGCTCGGGCGCGACAGGCGGCCCGGCGAGCGCTCGGGGCGGCAAGACCGTCGCGATCATCGGCTACGGCTCACAGGGGCACGCCCACGCCCTGAACCTGAAGGACTCCGGCGTGCAGGTGGTGGTCGGCCTGCGCCCAGAGTCGGCTTCGGCGCAGCAGGCCAGCGAGCAGGGCCTGACCGTGCTCCCGCTCACAGAAGCGGCGAGCAGGGCGGACATCGTGATGATCCTGCTGCCAGACGAGGTGCACAGGGAGGTCTATGAGCGCGAGCTCGCCGATGGGATCGCGCAGGGCAACATGCTGATGTTCGCCCATGGCTTCTCGATCCACTACGGCGAGGTGACGCCGCCGGAGGGCGTCGACGTCGCGATGGTCGCGCCGAAGGGCCCAGGGCACCTCGTGCGAAGGCAGTTCCTCGAGGGTTCCGGCGTGCCTGGGCTGATCGCCGTCGCTCAGGATGCGAGCGGGCATGCCCGCGAGCTTGCGCTCGCCTACGCGAAGGGGATCGGCTGCACGAGGGGCGGGGTGATCGAGACGAGCTTCAGGGAGGAGACGGAGACCGACCTCTTCGGCGAGCAGGCGGTGCTCTGCGGTGGGCTCTCAGAGCTGATTCAGGCCGGCTTCGAGACGCTCGTCGACGCGGGCTACGACCCCCAGATGGCCTACTTCGAGTGCCTGCACGAGGTGAAGCTGATCGTCGACCTGATCTATGAGAAGGGGCTTGCAGGGATGCGGTACTCGATCTCCAACACGGCCGAGTATGGGGATTACACGCGCGGGGCGCGGGTGATCGACGCGCACACGCGCGCGAAGATGCGCGAGATCCTGCAGGAGATCCGCTCCGGCGAGTTCGCGAGGGAGTGGATCGCGGAGAACAGAGCGGGCCAGGAGAGCTTCAAGCGCATGCGCGCAGAGCAGGCCGCCACCCAGATCGAAGCGGTCGGGGCGGAGCTGCGCTCTCACATGGACTTCCTCGACAGCTCCTTCTAGCGCCGAAGGGTCCCCGCGCCTGGGGGCTTGTCGCGTCGATTGGGGGTAGATCGATGCGCGGGCCCGAAGAGTCCCTGCGCCTGGAGGCTGGTCCCCGCTCTGCTCGCGTCCGCTAGACTCGACTGGATCGTCGCGACTGGCGCTGCGAGCGCAGAGACGGTGTCTCTCACCGTCGACGGCTCAGGTGGAGGCAACCACCGGGGAGCGACGATGACGCAGCCGCGCGCCTGGGCAACCCCGCAGCTCATCCACACCGAGGTCGAAGCGAGGAAGCCCATGACTCTCACAGGCACGCAGACGCAGCTGAAGATCCCAGACGAGCTCAAGCCCGCCGACGGCCGCTTTGGATGCGGCCCGTCGAAGGTCCGTCCGGAGGCTCTTCGCAGGCTCGCAGCCGAGGGGGCGGCGTTGATGGGCACCTCGCATCGCCAGGCTCCTGTGAAGGGCCTCGTCGCGGAGGTGAGGCGCTCCTTGAAGGAGCTCTTCTCCGCGCCGGAGGGCTATGAGGTGCTGCTCGGCAACGGCGGTGCGACAGCGTTCTGGGATGCGGCCGCCTTCGGGCTCGTGGATCGCCGCGCGCTGCACCTGGCCTATGGCGAGTTCTCGCAGAAGTTCGCGACCGTCACCGATGAGGCGCCGTTTCTGGCCGACTCGCTGCTGATCCGCGCAGATCCAGGCAGCGCGCCTGCGCTCGATCAGATCACGAAGGCGCTCGAGCAGGCGGCCGCGGGCGAAGCTGAAGGGGTGCCGCCCCACGATGCCGCGCAGCTTGCGGAGGAGAGCGTGGTGCCCGGTGTCCCCGAGGCCCCCGTTCCCGATGTGATCGCGTGGGCGCACAACGAGACCTCGACAGGGGTGATGGTCGAGGTGGCCCGGCCGCAGGGCGCTGAGGATGCGCTCGTGCTGATCGACGCCACCTCTGGCGCCGGCGGCCTGCCGGTCGAGATCTCCGAGGCAGACGCCTACTACTTCGCCCCCCAGAAGAGCTTCGCCGCCGACGGCGGCCTGTGGCTGGCGCTCCTCAGCCCCGCCGCGCTCGAGCGCATCGGCACAATCCACGCTTCGAATCGGTGGATCCCCGCCTTCCTCTCGCTGCAGCTCGCGCTCGAGAACTCTGTGAAGGATCAGACTTACAACACGCCCGCCCTCGCGACGCTCCTCCTGCTGGCCGACCAGCTGCAGTGGATGCTGCAGAGCGGCGGGCTCGACGGCTGCGTGCGGCGCTGCCGGCAGTCCTCCGAGCACCTCTACAGCTGGGCGGAGCAGAGCTCCTTTGCGACCCCGTTCGTGAGCGAGCCTCATCTGCGCTCGCTGGTCGTGGGCACGATCGACTTCGATGAGCGGATCGACGCGGCGGGCCTCGCGAAGATCCTGCGGGCGAACGGGATCGTCGATGTCGAGCCATACCGAAAGCTCGGCCGAAACCAGCTGCGCGTCGGCATGTTCCCTGCGGTCGACCCTGAGGATGTGAAGGCGCTCACCTCCTGCGTCGACTGGGTGATCGAGAGGATCGCGGCATGAGCGCCGGCAACGCAGCCCGGGGGGCCGGTGAGGCGGCGGCGAGCGGCAGGTCCGCGGGCGAGGGGGCATCCTCAGGCACAGGCGGCGGCAAGCCGAAGGTGCTCGTGAAGGAGAAGATCGGCGACTCAGGCGTCGCGCTGCTGCGAGAGCACTTCGATGTCGATCTCGGCATCGACTGGAGCGATGAGGAGCTTGCGCAGCGGATCGGGGCCTACGAGGGCATCCTGATCCGCTCGGCGACGAAGATGACCGCGCAGCTGATCGAAGCGGCGGAGCGGCTGAAGGTGATCGGCAGGGCCGGCGTCGGGGTCGACAACGTCGACGTGCCGGCGGCGACGGCGCGGGGGATCATCGTCGTCAACGCCCCTGAATCGAACGTGATCACGGCGGCTGAGCACACGATCGCGCTGCTGCTCGCGCTCGCCCGCAACATCCCCCAGGCGCACGCCTCTCTGACCTCAGGCAGGTGGGAGCGCTCGAAGTTCTCCGGCATCGAGGTCTATGAGAAGACCCTTGGGATCATCGGCTTCGGACGCATCGGCCAGCTCGTCGCCCACAGGGCGAAGGGCTTTGGGATGAAGGTGCTCGCCTTCGACCCATTCGTCTCCGCGGAGCGCTACAGGGAGCTTGGAGTCGAGAAGGCGGGCAGCGCGGAGGAGGTCTATGCAGCGGCGGACTTCATCACGATCCACCTGCCGAAGACCCCCGAGACGATCGACTTCATCGACGCGGACGCGTTCTCGAAGATGAGGGACGGCGTCCGCGTGCTGAACGTTGCAAGGGGTGGCCTGATCGACGAAGCGGCGTTGAAGGACGCCCTCGACTCAGGGAAGCTCGCCGGGGCGGCGATCGACGTCTTCCCCTCCGAGCCGGTGACGGAGAGCCCGCTGTTCGCGTACCCAAACGTCGTCGTCACGCCGCACCTCGGCGCATCGACAGCGGAGGCGACCGACCGCGCCGGGTATCAGAGCGCCGAGCAGGTGATCGCTGCGCTGACGGGCGGCGTGGTCTCGACCGCGGTGAACATCCCGTCCGTGGGTGCGGAGGACATGGAGGTTCTCGCCCCATTCCTGCCGCTTGCAACAAAGCTCGGGAAGCTTGCGATGGGCCTCGCGGAGGGCAGCTCCGTCGAGCGGATCGAGGCGGCGTTCATGGGAAGGATCGCGGAGTTCGACACCCGCATGCTGACGCTGGCCGTGGTTTGCGGTGCGCTTCAGGGTCGCAGCGAGCAGGAGGTGAACCTCGTCAACGCGCCCTCGATCGCCCAGCAGCGGGGGATCGTCGTCGCCTCCCGCTCGATCTCGGAGGCGCAGGACCTGCACGACCTCATAAGGGTGAGCGTGCAGGTCGGCGCCGAGCGGGTGACCGTCGCGGGCACGGGGCTCGGCCCCGCCCGCACCCCACACCTCGTCGAGGTCTATGGGCACCGCTTCACCGTCGAGCTCGAGCCTTTCGTGACGGTGTTCCGGTATGCGGATGTGCCCGGCATGATCGGGCGGGTGGGCACGATCTTCGGCGCCGATGGGATCAACATCTCCTCTGCGGCGGTGGGTCGCACTCCAGATGGACGGCAGGGCGCCACCGACGGCGGGCTGGCGGTGATGGTGGTGACGACGGATGCGCCGGTGCCCGAGGAGGTTCTGGAGAAGATCGTCGCCTCCGAGGGCTTCATCGACGGTCGCTCTGCGACCCTGACCTGAGCCAAGAGGCGCGAAGCTGCGCCGAGGTGAGGCGCCGAAAGCCGCGCCTGGCCGGGGAGGAGGAAGCTGCGCCGAGCAAAGGCGCGCCGCGGCTGCGTCCGGCTGCCTGCGGGCCGTCGTGGTGCTAGGCTGGCTGACTGATGTCGCAGCAGCTGTACGTCCATCGACTTCTTCTGCTCCCCCTTCGGGGGGAATAGCGCGTGGCGGCCGCGCGAGCCGCAAGAGCACAGCAGCAGGAGAAGGCAACGACGACAGGCAAGGAGCAGCGACGAGATGAGCACGACCACAGAGCGGGACCGCGATCCAGCCGATCGCGTGAAGATCTTCGACACGACGCTGCGAGACGGCGAGCAGTCGCCCGGCATCTCGCTGAACAGGCAGGAGAAGCTCGAGATCGCCCACCAGCTGGCGCGGCTTGGTGTCGATGTGATCGAGGCGGGCTTTCCGATCACCTCGCCAGGAGACTTCGAGTCCGTCCAGGCGATCGCGCGAGAGGTGCAGGGCCCTGTCGTCTGTGCGCTCGCGAGGACCTCGAAGCAGGACATCGACGCCGCCTGGGAGGCCGTTCGCGACGCTGAGCGGCCACGCATCCACACCTTCATCGCGACGAGCGACATCCACATCGAGCGCAAGCTGCAGACGAGCAGAGAGGACGTGATCGGACAGGTGCGCGCGGCGGTCGCCCACGCGAGAGCGCTGACCGATGACGTGGAGTTCTCACCTGAGGACGGGTCGCGCTCCGATCTGGAGTACATGGCGGAGGTGATCGCCGTCGCGCTCGAGGAGGGCGCGAGCACGATCAACGTCCCCGACACGGTCGGCTACGCGCTGCCAGGCGAGTACGCAGCGATGTTCACCCGCCTGCACGAGCTCGTGCCTGCCCTGAATGACGCCGTGCTCTCCGTGCACTGCCACGACGACCTCGGCCTCGCCGTCGCAAACTCGCTCGCAGGGCTGCAGGCGGGCTGCAGGCAGGTGGAGTGTGCGATCAACGGCATCGGCGAGCGGGCAGGCAACGCGTCGCTCGAGGAGATCGTGATGCTGTTGCGCACACGTGAGCCGAGCCTGGGGCTGTGGACGGGCATCGAGACGAGAGAGATCGCCCGCACGAGCCGCCTGGTCTCGCGGCTGACCGGTTACCCCGTGCAGCCGAACAAGGCGATCGTCGGTCGCAACGCATTCGCGCACGAGGCGGGCATCCACCAGGATGGGGTGCTGAAGGAGCGCACCACCTACGAGATAATGGACGCGGAGACCGTCGGCCTGAAGAGCAACGCGATCGTGCTCGGCAAGCACTCCGGTCGCCACGCATTGAAGGCGGCGCTCGAAGAGCTCGGGTTCACGGTCGACGGCCAGGCGCTGAACGCGGCTTTCAAGCGCTTCAAGGAGGTCGCCGACCGCAAGAAATCCCTGAGCGCGATGGACCTCGAGGCGCTGCTGACAGACGAGCTGCGCACCGGCGAGATCGGCGCCTACGCGCTCGAGGACTTCACCCTGAAGGCGGGCAGGGGCTTTGCGCAGGCGATCGTCGAGGTGAGCGTGCCCTCAGACGGCGGCGGCAGCGCCCGCAGGAGCGGGGTATCGGAGGGGGACGGGCCGATCGACGCGATCTTCAAGGCGATAAACGCGGCGACAGCCTGCGATGCCGCGCTGAGCGACTTCAGGGTCGAGGCTGTGACGGAGGGCGAGGACGCGCTCGGCCAGGTGTCGGTCGTCGTGGATGTTGCGGGTGTCTCCGGTGCAGGCCAGGGCGTCTCGACAGACACGGTGCAGGCGGCGGGCGAGGCATACATCCGCGCGCTCTCCGTCGCGCTCGCGCGCCGAAGCGCACCGGCGCTGCGTTCGTGATAGCGTACGCTTGTATGGGAGATGTGTCCGATCTCGCAACGCTGCCATCCTCCACGACCGCGGCGGCGTCCTCCGCCGCCGCGCGACCAGGCCATCCCGTCGACCCTGCGACGATCGGTGCGCGCGTGCGCGCGCTGCGCGAGGCGTCGAACCTCTCCCTGCGGGAGCTGGCGCTGCGCTGCGGGGTGAGCGCGCCGATGCTCTCCCAGGTGGAGCGGGGCGAGACGAGCCCGACGCTCGTCGTGGCGGCGAAGATCGCGGCAGGCCTCGAGCTGCGGCTCTCCCAGCTGCTGCGCCTCGACGAGGATGGGGCGGTGACGATCGTGAGAGCGTCAGGCCGCAGGCGCGGCGGCAGCGCGAAGGCGGGGCACAGCTTCGAGGTGATCACGCCAGATGCGCCAGGACAGCGCGCGCAGCTCTCACGCCACACGCTCGCTCCCGGCGGCGTGACGGGCGCGGCCGACGATCCGCCGATGCACGAGCCCGGCAGCCGTGAGACATCGCTGGTCGAGCGGGGCACCGTCGTGCTCGTCTGCGATGGAGAGCGGTATGAGCTGAGGGAGGGCGACTGCGTCACCTTCGACGCGGACCTGCGGCACCACTTCGAGAACCCCGCCAAGCAGGAGGCGGCCTTTCTGTCGGTGCTGAGCGCAGGATTGAGGCGAAGTTGAGCAGCTGCATGGCATGTGAGGCGCAACTGCGCGCGGCGAGGGCGGCCGCGCACAAGGCAAACGACGAACGAGGGATGTTGCCGTGAGCAAGACGATGTTCGACAAGATCTGGGAGGCGCACGAGGTGGGGGGGCCCGGCTCAGGGCTGATCTACATAGATCTGCACCTCGTCCACGAGGTGACGAGCCCCCAGGCCTTCGACGGCCTGCGTCTGGCCGGAAGGTCCGTTCGCCGGCCAGACCGGACGCTTGCGACAGCCGACCACAACACCCCGACGGACGGCACCGCAGCCGCGGCCCTGATCGCGGATGAGCTCTCCCGCATCCAGGTGCAGACGCTCGAGCGCAACTGCGAGCAGTTCGGCGTGCCCCTCTACTCGCTCGGCTCCTCTCGCCAGGGCATCGTGCACGTGATCGGGCCGGAGCTCGGCATCACCCAGCCCGGCATGACGATCGTCTGCGGCGACTCGCACACCGCGACCCACGGCGCGTTCGGCGCGCTCGCCTTCGGGATCGGCACGAGCGAGGTGGAGCACGTGCTGGCGACGCAGTGCCTGGTTCAGCAGAAGCCGAAATCCATGCGGATCCGCTGCGAGGGGCAGCTCGGCTTCGGGGTGAGCGCGAAGGACCTGATCCTGGCGACGATCGGGCAGATCGGCGTCGACGGAGCGGCGGGCCACGTCGTCGAGTACGCAGGTGCGCCGATCGAGGCGCTGTCGATGGAGGGCAGGATGACGATCTGCAACATGACGATCGAGGCGGGCGGGCGCGCCGGCATGATTGCGCCCGACGAGACCACCTTCGCCTGGTTCTCGCAGGAGCGCAGGCCAGGCGCGCCGAGCGGCGCCGAGCTGGAGCGGGCGTTCGAGCGGTGGATCGGGTTGCGCA
>JAJYUP010000136.1 GCA_021792455.1 Actinomycetes bacterium
ACGTGCCTCCCCTCGAACAGGCGCGAGAGTCGCCGCCCCGCGAGCAGGCGCGAGGGCCGCTCCCCGGCACGCACGTCGAAGTGGCGCCTGAGGATGAGGCGCGAGAGTCGCCGCCCCGCGAGCAGGCGCGAGGGCCGCTCCCCGGCACGCACGTCGAAGTGGCGCCCGAGGATGAGGCGCCGCAGTCGCCCCGCAGCCGGGCCGACGGCGAGCCGCACCGAAGCAGGCTCGAGGTCTCGCGCAGGGGTGGCGCAGCGCTGCTCGCCCTGCTCGCGGCCGCCGCGGCCGCCGCGATCTTCTTTGCGGTGGGCGGCGGATCCGGAGGAAACCCGACGGCTCACAAAGGAAATGCAAAGCACGAGATCAGCGGGTCATCCGAACGGTCGAGCAGCAGCGCGACACAGACGCCGACACTCGAAAAGCAGATCAACCTCACCGCGAACGGCGGATCTGGGTCGGCCTCAGGCGTCGCGATCGTAGCGTCTGAGGAAGGCAAGCGTGCGCTCGTGCTCTCCGTCGAAGGCCTGCCGCCGACGGAAGGTTTTGTCTACTACCTGTGGCTCGTCGACTCGACTGGCAAGACGAAGCCCCACGGCTACGAGGCGCCAAGCGTCGCCGCGACCGGTGCGAACAAGGGCAAGATCAGCGCGATAAGCCTGCTGCCGAAGAACGCCTCAGCGTACGACAGGATCGAGCTGACGAAGCAGCAGCAGGGCACGACAGAAAAAGGCACGAAGGTGCACCCAAGCGGCCCGAGCGGCGAAGTGGTGCTGAGCGCGGCCTTCAGCCCCTGAGGCCCGCCTTCGCAGGCTCGCAGCCCCTGAGGCCCGCGCCTTCAGCCCCTGAGGCCCGCCTTCGCAGGCTCGCAGCCCCTGAGGCCCGCGCCTTCAGCCCCTGAGGCCCGCCTTCGCCTCAGCGAAACAGCTCCTCGAGGCGGTCGAGGGCCTCCTCCACGATCCTTGCGGAGGCACGCTTCATCAGCGGCGCACCGATGTTCGCGAGCAGCCCCCGCAGCGACTGACTGACGACGATCCCCACCTCAGCGCGGGGTGCGCCAGCCTGCCCGCCCAGCGCGATCGCCTTCACGCTCAACTCAGTCTCGGCAGAGCGCAGAACCTTCGCAAAGGGGGTGCCATCCACCTGCTGCGCCCAACGCAGCCTCATCGCCTGATCATCCCGTTGGAGCGCGTGAAAGTCCGCCCGCACGTCACGTCCGCGCTGCGTCCTCAGGATCTCCGTGAACGCATCCTCCGTCACCGACTCGACCCTCGCCACCCTCGGCCACCAGCGGGGCAGGTGGTGAGGATCGCTGATGAGCGACCAAGCCTCGTGAGGCTCGGCGGCAACGACTCTCGAGCGTGCGCTGCGCGGCACCCTGCTCGCCTCTCCCTCTCAGGCGTCGTAGCGCAGCAGCGAGTTGACCTGATGGGGAAGCAGGCGCTCCCTGCCGCCGAGGAAACCGAGCTCTATCAGGAACGAGCAGCCCACGATGCTCCCGCCAAGCCGCTGCACGAGCTCACACAGCGCCTTCGCTGTGCCGCCGCTCGCGAGCAGATCGTCATGGATGAGGACCCTTGCGCCTGCGGGCAGCGCATCGGCGTGCAGCTGCAGCGCGTCGCTGCCGTACTCGAGCTCGTAGCGTGCCTCGACTGTGTGGTGCGGCAGCTTCCCAGGCTTTCGAGCGAGCGCGAACCCCGCGTTCAGGCGCAGCGCGAGCGCGGGCCCAAGCAAAAAGCCCCTCGCCTCCGCCGCAAGCACGATGTCGACGCTGCTGAGGGCGGCCTGCTCCGCGAGCGCGCTGACCGCGACGCGGAGCCCATCAGGGCTTGCGAGCAGCGGGGTGATGTCCTTGAAGAGGATCCCTGGCCTGGGGAAGTCGGGCACGTCCCTTACGAGCCCCCTGAGAAGCATCTCCGCCTGAGTCCCCATCAGGCCCGCCGCTGCGCCGCTCGAGGATGCCATCAGCCCGCGATCTTTCGGAGGTCTCTGACGAGCAGCATGTGCTTCAGATGGGTCGTGACGGCGGCGAGGTTCTCGAGTGCCTCGAGCGCCTCCTTGCGGCGCTCAGGGTTGCGGGAGCGGAGTGCTGGGGCGAGGATCTGCTGCAGCAGGCTCGCCTCCCTGTCGGCGGAGGACCTGAACACGCGCAGGTTGCGACCGCCCACTCCATACCGCGCGAGCTCAGCGACAGCACCGATGATCTCCTTTTCGGTCTCGTCATAGCAGCGCACCCCCGCCCTGATCTGGCCTCTCACCACCCCGTACTCCTCGAGCTCCTCGACGATTCGGGGCTCTGCCTTGGTCTCCTGGAGAACTTCCTGGAGCGAGTAGAGGGCGCCGCTGTGGCGGCTGACGCTCATCGCTGATCGCCAGCCCCTGCTGCTCTCCGCCGCCGGCACCGGCGCATCGACGCGACCGGCGGCGAGCTCCTGCCTTATCACGCGCAGGGGGAGAAACTCGTCGCGCTGCATCCTAAGCACAGTCCGCAGCCGCTGGAGATCGGCATGCGTGTAGAGGCGGTACCCACCAGGGGTTCGCCTCGGCGCGACTAGCTTCTGGTCCTCGAGATACCTGATCTTCGAGATCGAGATGTCTGGGAACTCCTGGCACAGGGCCTTGCAGACGGCCCCGATCGTCATCGCCTTCGCCTGGCGCGCGCGACCCTCCCCCGCGTGCCCCTCGATCGCGGCGTCGATCTCCTTCACATCGAGGACGGGGCTTGCGGTGAGCGGGTCCAGAGCACCTGTGAGCGCGAGATCATCAGCGCCTGCGGCCGCGAGATCGTCGGCGCGTGCGGTCGCCACCTCGTCAGCTCGTGCCATCAGCGTGTCCTCCTTGCGCGCAGCGCCTCACGAGGGCGCGTCGTGGCAGCGTCCCCACAGCCCCCATCAGCGCACCAGGAAGGTCAGCTTGTACTTGCCGATCTGCAACTCGTCGCCCTCCTGCAGTCGATGCGTCTCGATCCGCGATCGATTCACATATGTGCCGTTCAGAGATCCACAGTCGTCGATGTGCCACTGCCTGCCGCGTCTCACGAGCACCGCATGGTCACGGGAGACGGTCACGTCATCGAGGAACACATCCGACTCAGGCCGCCTTCCTATGCTCATCCGCTCGCCCTGCAGCGGAAAGGTCTCCCCCTCTCTGCCGCCGCCGCCCCTGACGACGAGCGCCGGCCCGACGAGCTTGCGCTCGCCCTGCTGCACAGGCACGAGCTCGCCCGTCTCGTCGATCCTGTAGGTGACAGTCGCAGGCTCTGAAGCCGGTCCGACACGGGCGAGCGAGGCGCCGCAACGCTGGCAGTAGTTCGCCGCCTGCGCGTTGAAGTGGCCACACTGAGGACATTGCAGGTCCATCAGCTCACCGCTGCGTGGGGCCTTCCTCAGCCTGCGCGTCGTGCCTTCCCGCGAGGATCTCCGTCAGCTGCTTCAGGTCATCCCCTGAGATCACATCCTCTCCGCCCTGCCGCCTGCTCCTCAGACGGCTCACGAGCTCAGCGCGGAGGATGTCGATCTTGCCGTGAAGGATCCGGCGGCGGTAGGAGAGGTCGGTCTCTTCCTCAGTCAGCTCGTTTATCAGCTCCTTCAGCTCGCTGTCGCTCATCGCGCCAAGGTCTGGAAAGGTGTCCATCAGATCTCCTCGTCTTCGTGAGGCAGAGCGACCTGCTGACGCTCCCGATTCATCGGCAGCGCCGGCGCTCAGAGACGCATCATAGCCCAGAACCTCAATCTCAGCTTGAGGGTGGGGAGCTCAGCTGCTGCAGCCACCGCTGCAGATACATCCAAGCGGCGATCAGGGCAAGCGTAAGACCGGTGAGGAACAGCACCTCACCAACGGTCGCAAGGCCGACCATCGCAAAGAACAGGCCCCCGAGCAGAGGCGGGATCGACAGTCGCCCAGGCCAGTTGATCCGCAGCTCGAGGCCCTTGCCGAGACCGAGGCGGGCGAGCGCGAGCACGATCACCTCACGCGCGAGCAGCAGGACGAGCGCCCACTCGGGCAGCAGGTGGTAGCGCAGGCAGACGATCACCGCAGAGATCGCGAGAAGCCTGTCGGTCAGCGGGTCGATCAGCGCCCCGAGCCGGCTGTACTGGCCCGTCAGCCGGGCGAGGAACCCGTCTGCGTAGTCGCCGGCGCCGCAGATCGCGAAGACGATCGCCGCAGATGCGCTGACGGGCGCCCCGCCGATCAGAGCGAGGCACAGGAACGCCGGAACGAGCGCAAGCCTCACCGCTCCGACCGCGTTCGGGATCGTGAACGGGTTGAGCGGGCTGCCTGCGGTGGTCTGAGGCGGCGCAGGCCCAGAGCGGTCGAGGCCGATCAGCCGCTTCAGGGAAGCGTCGCCCACAGCGTCCGCACCGCGTCCGCGAGCTCGGTCTCCCCCGCGCCGATCGCGATCCCGCCCGCCCGCCTGCCGCCCCTCCTCATCAGCACCTCGACCTCTCCCGCCTCGAGCGCCCGCCGCCCGACGGTCAGCCGCAGCGGAGCACCAAGCAGGTCTGCGTCTGCGAGCTTCTGCCCAGGCCCGATGTCCCTGTCGTCGCAGATGACGACAAAGCCTGCTGAGCGCAGCGCCTCGTGCAGGGCGTCGGCGGCCCTGCGCTCAGGCCCGCCCTCCCTGCCGATCGCAACGATGTGCACATCGAACGGGGATATCGCCTTCGGCCAGCTGATACCCCGCTCATCCGCATACTGCTCGACCGCCGCCGCAGCGACCCTCGCCGGGCCGATCCCATAGCAGCCCATCCAGATCGGCCTGCTGTGCCCCTCCTCGTCGAGGAAGCGCGCCCCGAACGGCTCGGTGTAGCGCAGGCCGAGCTGGAAGATGTTGCCGACCTCGATCGCACGCTCTATCGAGATCGGGATCCCGTTCACGAGATCGCCCTCGCAGACGGTGCGCACATCTGCGCGATCGAAGGTGAAATCCCGCCCTGGCCGCACACCCCGCAGATGCACGTCCCGCTCGTTGCCGCCCGTCACGTAGCAGCCATCGTGCACCGCCTCATCGAGCAGGATCTGCACCCTGCCCTGGAGCCCGACAGGTCCGATGAAGCCCGCGGGCCCGATCTGGCTCTCGATCTCCTCTGCACTCGCAGGGCGGCACCTGCTGTGCAGCGCGCGCTCGAGCTTCGTCTCGTTGACGAAGTGGTCACCCCGCACGAGCACGAGCACGAGCCGCATGCCCGCACTGCGCTGACCCCCGCCCGCGCTCGCCCCCGCGAGCGCGCCCCCCAAATCGTTCTCGCCGACGTTCTGCTGCACCTCCACTGCGACGGGGTAGGCCTTAAGGAGAGCCGAAGCAGGCACACCGAGGAAGGATGAGACCTCCTCGACGGTGGTGAGCCCTGGGGTGTGCTCTCGCACCGGCGCATCGAGGGGCTCAGGTAGGTTGGCAGGCTTCGCCTGCGCGCTTGCGACCTCGACGTTCGCAGCGTATGAGCCGGCGAGTGCGACCTCGTTCTCGCCTGCAGGACAGGGCGCCATGTACTCGTGCGCGGAGCGCCCGCCCATCATGCCGACGTCGGAGGCGACCCTGTAGAAGCGCAGCCCGCAGCGCTCCATCATCCTGTCGTAGGCGCAGATGTGCAGCTCATAGCTGTGGGCGAGGCCCTCCTCGTCGCGGTCGAAGCTGTAGGAGTCCTTCATGATGAACTCCCTCGTTCGCAGCACGCCTGCGCGCGGCCTGGGCTCGTCGCGCTCCTTGACCTGGAAGTGGTAGAGGACGAGCGGCAGGTCCCTGTAGGAGCGCACGAGCTGCGCGACGTGACTGGTGACGACCTCCTCGTGGGTCATCGCAAGCACGAGCTCCGACCCCTTCCTGTCGGTGAGCTTGAACAGCTCCTCGATCGCGATCCTCCCCGTCTTTCGCCACAGCTCAGCAGGCTGGAGCACAGGCATCAGCATCTCCTGGGCGCCGATCGCATCCATCTCCTGCCTGATGATCTGCTCGATCCTGCGGTGGACTCGCCAGCCTGCGGGCAGCCAGCTCCACATGCCCGAGCCGACCTGCCTGATGAGGCCAGCCCTGACCATCAGCTTGTGCGAGATCGCCTCCGCATCCGCCGGGGCCTGCTTCTCCGTCGGCAGCAGGTATCGAGACAGGCGGGTCATGATCGAGACAGGCGGGTCATGCGCGCGACATCCTATGGGCAATCACACTGTGGGCAATCACACCGTCGCAGAGGGCTGCCAAGGGCACCTTCGCAGAGGGCTGCCAAGGGCACCTTCGCAGAGGGCTGCCAAGGGCACCTTCGCAGAGGGCTGCCAAGGACACCGCCGCAGACGGGACGGGGAAAGCCTGTC
>JAJYUP010000137.1 GCA_021792455.1 Actinomycetes bacterium
GGCAGCCCCAGCTCCTCGATCGAGGTCAGGCCGAACGGGATCAG
Source organism: Actinomycetes bacterium (assembly GCA_021792455.1). Lineage (GTDB taxonomy): Bacteria > Actinomycetota > Thermoleophilia > Solirubrobacterales > Solirubrobacteraceae > Palsa-744. The sequence goes on from JAJYUP010000137.1 coordinate 45, forward strand.
CCGGAAGGCGGCGCCGAGCGCACCACGTTGGAAGTAGGCGTTGACGCGGAAGCGCGCCTGGCCTGGTATCGAGTAGGCGAAGTCGAGCTGCCAGTCGGTCTCGAGCCGTTGGCGCTGGTCGTTCGTCAGGATCGAGTAGATGATCTCCCTCGTGTCCGTCGGCATCATCTTCGGGTACTGCTCGAGCCTTCTCAGACGTCCCCGCACGCGGATCGTCGGCTGCGCGCCCGCCGCTATGTGCAGGTCGGAGGCCTCCTGAGCGACCACCTCCATCAGGATCTCAGCGAAGTCCAAGCTCATCGTCGGCCCCATCGACCCTCGCCGCCCAGGCGTGGCGCTCCGTGCGCAGGCATTGGACGAACGTCGTAGGCGGCGCTCCTCTTCGGCTCCCGCACTTCGAGCGTCCGCGCCCTGCAGACCGGGCGTCTTCGCGGCTGCCGAGCATCATTGGCCCCTCTGTCAGATCGGGCGCTCATCCCGTCGTCCCCAGCACTCTCGTCAGCTCCGATATCGATGTGCGCCCCTCCCGCACCTTGTCGAGCCCGTCGTCGCGGAGTCGGCGCATCCCCTGTCTCATCGCGACCTCCCTCACCTCCTCCGCCGGACGCCGCTGCAGTGCGAGGTCCCTTATCTCTGGGCTGAGCAGCATCACCTCGTAGATCCCTGACCTGCCCTTGTAGCCGCTGCCGGCGCAGCGCTGGCAGCCGACGGGCTCATAGACCTCGAGGTCCACCTGAGCCTTGTAGCCGTTGTCGCGCAGCGCCTGCGCTGAGACGATCGTGCGCCGCTTGCAGTTGGAGCACAGCGTCCGCACGAGCCGCTGCGCAACGACGCAGTCCAAGGCGGAGGCGACGAGGAACGGCTCGATCCCCATCTCGGTCAGCCGCGTGATCGCTGTCGGCGCATCGTTCGTGTGCAGCGTCGAGAGCACGAGGTGGCCTGTCAGCGCAGACTCGATCGCGATCTGGGCGGTCTCCCTGTCCCTTATCTCGCCGACCATCAGGATGTCGGGATCGGCTCTCACCATCGCCCGCAGCCCGGCGGCAAACGTCAGGCCGACCTTGTTCGAGACCTGCACCTGGGTCAAGCCCTCGATTTCGTACTCGACGGGGTCCTCGACGGTGATGATGTTCTTCTCCGGCGTGTTCAGCTCCTGGAGCGCCGCGTACAGCGTCGTCGACTTGCCTGACCCCGTCGGGCCGGTGACGAGCACCGCGCCGTGGGCCTCTTTGAAGGCACGTTCGAAGCGCTCCCGCTCCTCGACAGCCATCCCAAGCTTCTCGAGCCTCATCACGACTGAGTCCTTGTCGAGGATCCGCAGCACGATCGTCTCGCCGTGCACGCTCGGCAGCGTCACGACGCGCAGGTCGACGTGCCTGCCCTCGACGCTCAGCCCGACGCGCCCGTCCTGGGGCAGCCGCTTCTCGGCGATGTCGAGCTCCGCCATGATCTTCACGCGCGAGATCACTCCTGCCGCCATCCGCCTCGTCACGGTCGTCACGTCCTGGAGGACGCCGTCGATCCTGAAGCGGACGCGCAGCTCCCTCCCGTCTGGGGTGAAGTGCACGTCGGAGGCATGCTGCTCCACCGCCTGACCTACGATCTGGTTGACGAGTCGGATGACGGGCGCGTCGTCAGCGGTGTCGTGGAGGTCGACCACCTCGGAGCGGCGGTCCTCGAGATCCTCGACGCCTGCGACGGCGTCGGCAACTGCGTCTTCGAGTCGGTCGAGCCTCGCGATCAGCGCGGCGATGTCCTCTGGGGCGGCGACGGCGACGCGCACGTCGTAGCCCGTCATGATCGAGATGTCGTCCGCGGCAAGGATGTTCGACGGGTCGCCCATCGCGACGAGGAGCGTCCGCTTGTCGAGGAATGTGACGGGTACCGCCTGGTAGCGCTTCGCGGCGGACGGGCTGACCAGGTTCGCGGCGCCCATGTCGACGGGGTATACGTTCAGGTCGAGATGGTCGAGGCCGTGGCGCTCCGCAAGCGCCCGCGCAAGCCCGTCCGAGCTGAGGGCGCCGCCTTCGAGAAGGATCCGCTCTGGGCGCGCACCCGTGTTTCTCGCAGCCTCGATCGCTTCCTCGACCTTCTGCTGGGGCACGAGCCCCATCTCCACGATCACGTCGGTCAGGAATCGTGAGGACCCTCCGCGGCGCGTCGGAGCGGTCACGCCGCGACTCAGTGCGGCCCCCGCCTGCCTGCTCTGCGCCCCCGCCGCATCGATGTGAGGCCCGCCCCCCGCAGCGATGTGAAGCGCGCCCTCTGTCACTGTCGCACTCACATCCTCAGCGAGGTCCCCTCGCGCCTCATCACCCTTCTCGCCCCTCTCGCCCGCGAGCTCAGAGGGCGGCGGATCCCGCGTGATGAGATCGCCATCGCGCGCCAGCTCGCTCAGTCCGAAGATCGCAGGCAGATCCTGGGTGCCGCTCTCAGGACCGTCGCTCATCGCATGAGCCCTCCTCCACCGGGGGAAGCGAAGGGGCGCTCGCCGGCGGGCCTGCCCGGATCGCTGGCGGTGGAGCGACCGACCTCAGCGCCAACCTGTCCGAGCCGCCGCGCGCATGACATCGAGCGGAGGAGCGAGCCCTGTCCAGAGCTCGAAGCTGAGTGCGCCCTGGCGCACGAGGATCTCCACACCGTCGATCGTCGCAGCACCCTGCCGCGCCGCCGCGGCGAGCAGCGGCGTCTGTTGTGTCGAGTAGACGAGGTCGGCGACATATCGGTATCTGCGCAGTTGATCGGCGCTCAGGGCGATCTGGTTGAGCGCTGCATCCTCCGTCTCGTCTCCTGCAAGCCCCACTGAGGTGCAATTCACCAGCAGATCGGCTGCGACTGGCGTGCGCACCGCGCGCACCCCCAGCTGCTGCGCCATCTGCCGCGCACGGCTCTCGGTGCGGTTCCAGACCATCACGCGCCAGCCCGCGCGACTCAGCGCCCAGGCCGCCGCCCTGCCGCTGCCGCCCGCTCCGAGCACGAGGGCGCTCTCGCCGCTCTCTCTCCCCGGCAGGCAGGCGAGCAGCCCAGGGGCGTCTGTGTTCTCCGCCCGGCTCGTGCCGTCGGACCTGAAGATCAGGGTGTTCGCCGCGCCGATCTCCCTTGCCGTCTCAGAGGCCTCATCTGCGAGCGCAAGCGCCGCCTGCTTGTGCGGGATCGTCACGTTGGCCCCGAGAAAGCCGGCGCCCGGCAGCGCTGCCACGGTCTGCTCGAGCAGCGATCCCGGCACGGGGAGCAGCTGGTAGCGCCAGCCCTCCACCCGGAGCGCCTGCAGCGCGGCGTTGTGCATCGCGGGGGACCGGCTGTGGGCGACGGGCCAGCCGAGCACCCCGAGACGCACCCCCCTGCCTCGCCGCACCGCTGCGCCCTCTCGCATCAGCTGCTCATCTTCGCGCCCAGAGAGGCCGCTCTCGCCGCGCCCGGAGAGGCTCATCTCGCCCGACGTGGAACGCAGGCCCAGCTCGCGCAGCAACAGACAGGCCGCTCTCGCCGCGCCCGGAGAGGCTCATCTCCCTTTGCATACAGGCGGGTTGCCGCCGTTTGCGGCGACGGCGGCGTCGTAGGCGGCGGCGTTCCGTTCGAATTCGGCGGCGGTGTTCGAGAAGACGAGGTCGCCGCAGCCGTCGGCACCGTTCACGTAGTAGAGGTAGCCGGCTTTCGCTGGATGCGCGGCGGCTTCGATCGATTCCATGCCGGGGTCGCTTATCGGTGTCGGGGGCAGCCCCGTGTGCAGGCGGGTGTTGTAGGGGGAGCGGACGTGCAGCTGCGCTTCGGTCAGCGGCTTGGTGTAGTTGTCGACCGCAAATCTGATCGTCGCGTCGATCCCGAGCGGCATCCCAAGGCGCAGGCGGTTGTAGATCACAGCTGCGATCAGCGGCCGGTCGTGGGGCAGCTTCGCCTCCCGTTCGATCATCGAGGCGACGATCAGCAGCTGATAGGCGGTCAGTTTCAGCGCGTGGGCCCTTCGAACCTGTTCTTCGCCGAACCGCTGTTCGAAGGCTTCCAACTGGTCTGAGACCAGCGTGCTCACGGAGGCATGCACGGGAACCTCATAGGTGGCGGGGAACAGGAACCCTTCGAGGTTCGGGATGTCCCTCGGCGCCCCGTAGCGAGCTGCGCTGAAGCTCGACACGTGTTCGCTTGCGCGCATGTAGCTCCCGCGCAGCCCATCCGCTGCGGCCGTCTGCGCGATCTCGCGCCGCGTCTCGCCCTCAGGGATCACGACCTTCGTCTCCGGGATCAGCGGTCGCTCGGTCGTCAGCGCTGTGATCGCCGCCTCGTAGCTCATGCCGCGCTTCATGAGGAACCTGCCTGCACGCAGGTCTGAGCGCTTGCCGTCGAGCATCGCCCTCACGTCGAAGAAGAAGCCCGATTCGATCACGCCGTCCCGTTCGAGAATCGCCCCGATGCCGCTCGCGCTCGTGTGCGGCGGTATCACCACGATCACCCTGCCGTGCCCTTCCCCTTGGAAGGGCTGGAAGACGGAGAACAGGAACCACACGAGCGCTCCGACGATCAGGATCGCTGCGAGCGCGCTCCCGCGCGCCAGCGTGCGCCGCCGGCTGCCGACCCTGCTACCGCCTGCCGCCCCGCCCCGCTCCGTCCGTGCAGCCTCCCGCCCCGTCGGCGCAGCCTCCCGCTCCGTCCGTGCAGCCCCCTGCTTCGTCCGCGCAGCCCCATGCACCACCCGCGCAGCCTCCCGCTCTGCCCGCGCAGCCCCCTGCTTCGTCCGCGCAGCCTCCCGCTCTGCCCGCGCAGCCTCCCGCTCCGCCGCGGTGCGCACGGCGCCCCCGCCCTCGCCTGCGTCGCCCAGACCGTCCTGTCCGGCCATCATGCCCGCGCGCTCCATCCCACCGCTCGCTGCCTCTCGCGCGCCGCCAGCCAGCTCTCCAACAGGTGGGCGGCGGCACGCGAGTCCTCGCTCGAGCGCGCCGATTGCTGCGCGGCTGCAAGCTTCGTCGTGAATCGCTCGTCGTAGAGCACCACCTCGACGTCGCGGCAGCCGAGGCCACCTCCACGAGCAAGCCTCCGCTCCAGCGCCTGCGCGAACCGCCTCGTCTCGGCAGTCTGCATCGTCTCTCCGCCTTTCAGGGAGAGGGGCAGACCGACGAGCACGACCTCGACCTCGAGCTCGAGGACGAGCTGTTGCATCCTCGCCAGGCCACGCCTGCTCCCTGGGCGCAGGACAGGCTCAATTGGCGTTGCGATCGTGCCTGTCGGGTCGCTCACGGCGCAACCGCAGCGGGCCTGTCCGTAGTCGAGTGCGAGCACCCTGCTCACCGGTGCCTGCGCTCCCATCCGCTCCCCGCCACCGTTCCCCCCTCCGCCGCTCGAGGCAGGCCACGCCTTTCCCGCCGCCCCAGGACGGCGCTCATCCCGCCTGCCCGCCGTCTCATCGCGCTCCTTCGCTGCTGCTCACAGCCTCGCCTCCTCAGCAGTCAGGATCGAGACGATCTCCGCGCGGGCAGCGCCGAGCGCCTCGCCGAGCTTCTCTGGGTGCCTTCCGCCCGCCTGGGCCATCGTGTCCCTGCCGCCACCGCCGCCGCCTGCGAGCGCGGCGGCGCGCTTCAGCACCTCCCCCGCCTTCACACCGCGCCCCACGAGCTCTTGGGAGACGCTCGCTATCAGGTGCACCCTCCCTTCGCTCGCCGAGCCGAGCACGATCACGCCCTCTCGCAGGTGGGCCTTCACCTCGTCGACGATCGCGAGCAGTCGCTTCGCATCGGCTGCCTCCACCGCTGAGATCAGCACGCCCGCCCCGTTCACGTGCTCGACAGAGCCGAGCAGCGCCTCCACATCGACCTCGCCGCCTCGCCCGCCCGCTCTGCCGACCTCTGCGGCCTCGCGCAGCCTCCTGAGCTCCTGCACCTGTGCGGCGAGATGCGCTGTCAGCCTCTCTGGGCGCACTGCAAGCAGGGAGGCCGCCTCCAGAAGCAGATCGCTGCGACGTCGCAGCTCCTGCACCGCCCTTGGCCCCGTCAGAGCCTCGATCCTCCGCACGTTCGCCGCGCTCGAGGTCTCTGACAGGATCATGAAGGCGCCGATCTCCGCCGTGCGTCGCACGTGGGTGCCGCCGCACAGCTCGCGGGAGTACTGCCCGTCGCCGATCTCGACCATCCTCACGATCTCGCCGTACTTCTCGCCGAAGAGCGCCATCGCCCCCAGGCGCTTCGCCTCCTCCAGGGTCGTCGTGATCGGCCGGACCTCCTCGTTGGCGGCGATCCAGTCGTTCACCTCGTCCTCGACCTCCGCACG
>JAJYUP010000027.1 GCA_021792455.1 Actinomycetes bacterium
GAGGGAGGGCTTGCGATCGCGCTTGCGGAGTGCTGCCTCGCAGGCGGGCTCGGCGCCTCTGTCACCGTCCCTGAGGAGCTCGACGAGCAGTCCCTTCAGGCGCTCTTCGGTGAGGGCAGCGGCGGCTTCATCGTCAGCGGGGAGCAGTGCGAGATCGAAGAGCTCGGGGCGCGAATCCCTCTCGCGCTGCTCGGAGCCGTCGGCGGCAGCACGCTCCGAATCGCACATCGGCAGCATGTGATCGAGCTTTCGCTCGCGCAGCTGCAGGAGGCGCACGGCGCGCTTCGCGAGCTGCTGAGCTGAGCCCCTGCTAGCTTGTGGGCAGTGAGCCCTGTGCCTGACTGCGCACTGGCTTGGCAGCATGCCGCCGAACGCGATGGCCCGCGCGACGAGTGCGGGGTGTTCGGCATATACGCGCCAGGCCACGAGGTCTCGCGGCTCTCATACTTCGCCCTCTACGCCCTCCAGCATCGCGGCCAGGAGTCGGCAGGCATCGCGGCCGCAGAGCAGGGCGGCCACATCATCACGAGGCGCGAGCTTGGGCTCGTCAGCCAGGTCTTCAGCGAGAACGACCTCAGAACCCTCTCAGGAGAGCTTGCGATCGCCCACGTGCGCTACTCGACCACTGGCTCGAACGCGTGGGAGAACTCCCAGCCTGTGCAGCGCTCAGAGGGGATGGGCGGCTCGCGCAGGGAGATCGCGCTCGCCCACAACGGCAACCTCGTCAACGCTGTGCAGCTGCATTCAGAGCTCGCGAAGGAGGGCGTGACCTTCCGCTCGACATCCGATTCGGAGATAGTCGCCGCACTGATCGCCGCTCAGCCTGCGCAGAGGCTCGAGGATGCGGTCGCAGCGGTTGTGCCCCGCCTGAAGGGGGCGTTCTCGATCGTCGTGATGGACAGGGAGAGCGTCGTCGCGTTCAGGGACGGCTATGGCCTGCGGCCCCTGTCGATCGGCGTGCTGCGCTCTGGCACAGGCTCCGGCCCAGGCGCAGGTGCAGGCTCCGGCCCAGGTGCAGGCTCCCGCCCAGGTGCAGGCTCCCGCCCAGGCGCCGGCTCAGGCGCGGGCGCAGGCCCAGGCGCCGGCTCAGGCGATCTGAGCTGGTGCGTCGCCTCAGAGACCTGCGCCTTCGACATCATCGGCGCTGAGCACGTCCGCGACGTCGAGCCAGGGGAGATCGTCACGCTCGACGCGCGTGGCATCAGCAGCAGCTTCAACGGTGCGAACGGCGTCGGAGGGGCGAACGGCGTCGGAGGGGCGAACGGCGTCGGAGGGGCGAACGGCGTCGGAGGGGCGAACGGCGCCGGAGGGGCGAACGGCACGGTGGCTCGCGGGGCGAACGGCACGGTGGCTGGCGCCGCCGGCGGGTCGAGCCCTTCGCCTTCGCGCAGGGCGTTCTGCGTGTTCGAGTACATCTACTTCGCCCGTCCGGACTCGAAGATGAACGGCGCTGCGCTGCAGGTTCTCAGAGGCCGGATGGGAGAGATCCTCTGGAGTGAGGCGCCTGTGGAGGCGGACCTCGTCATCCCCGTCCCCGACTCTGGCAACGCAGCCGCGAGAGGCCTCGCGCGTGCGGCGGGGCTGCCCCAGGACGACGGCTTCGTCAAGAACCGCTACGTCGCGCGCACGTTCATCCAGCCTGGCCAGGAGCTGCGCAGGCATGGCCTGCGCCTGAAGTTCAACCCGCTGCCAGAGGTGATCTCAGGCAGGAGGCTCATCGTCGTCGACGACTCGATCGTCCGTGGCAACACGACGAGGCAGATCGTTCAGATGTTGAAGGACGCAGGGGCTGCAGAGGTGCACCTGCGCATCTCATCGCCGCCGATAAAGCACCCCTGCCACTATGGAATCGACATGTCGAGCCGGCAGGAGATGATCGCGCACGGGCGAAGCGTCGAGGAGGTCGCAGCGGAGCTTGGCTGCGACTCGCTGCACCACCTGTCCCTCGCTGGTGTCTATGAGGCTGTGCGCGGCAGCCCAGAGCACCACTGCGACGCCTGCTTCTCAGGGTGCTACCCGCTCGAGACCTCGGGCGAGAGCGGCAAGTACGCCTTCGAGGAGGGCGCCCTGCCGCTTGCTCGCGCCTGAGGGGTCGCACAGCAGGCGTCGACGCTCGTCGCGCCGAGGAGGGCGCCCTGCCGCTTGCTCGCGCCTGAGGGGTCCTACAGCAGGCATCGACTCTCGTGCCGGGAGGGGCATCAGCCTCGCTCAGGGAGGCTCAAAGCAGGAATGGGATCAGCACCTTCGTCCTCGCCCTGTAGGCGGGGTAGGTCTCCGGGAAGCTCGTCGCGAGGTTCTTCTCCTCGATCGAGGCGCTGTAGAAGAAGAAGCCGCCGAGGATCGCGACGACGATGAGGCCGAAGAGGTTCGTCGCAAGCGCGGTTCCAAGCATCGCAAGCAGCAGCCCAGAGTAGATCGGGTTGCGGATCAGGCTGTATGGACCTGAGGTGATCAGCTCAGGCTCTGCCCTCTGTGTCATCGGCATTCCCCAGTCGCGCCCGAGATGGAGGCGAGCCCAGATCGCGAGCACGATGCCGGCGGCGAAGAGGCCAGCCCCGATCGCGCCGAGCGTGAGGCTGTGGGTCGCGAGGCTGCCGCGATTCAGGACGCCGAGAAGCAGCACGGTCGCGAGCACGCTGAGGCCTCGGATGCGAAGGCCGCGCCCTGAGCGGACGCTCTGCTTTGCGCGCATCGCAGCGGCAAGCCAGTACAGCCAGAACACGACCCAAGCGACGTCGATCGCGGTCCGCAGTGCGTGCATCGAAGGTTCCCCCTGGAGGCGACTTCATCCGCGTCGCGGCGGATCGCGGGCTCACCCACCGACCGCGAAGCGGCATCGCTGCCAGCATACCGCGTGCTCGCGCCGGCGCCCCACGGCCGCACTGGAGGCGCAGAGGGTATCGTGGCGCGCGTGATGGCCTCTCAACCGCTGCCGATCGCTGTGCTCGTCTCTGGCGCTGGCACCAACCTCCAGGCGCTCATCGACACCGTCCATCGCAGGGAGGTTGAGATCGTCGCCGTCGCCTCCTCGAAGGACGGCGTGAGGGCGTTGCAGAGGGCGAGGGCTTCAGGCATCCAGACGGCGGTCTTCTCACGCTCTCGATACCCAGACAGGGTCGCCCGTGACCTCGCGCTTGCCGACTGGCTCGAGGCCGCAGGTGCGCGCCTCATCGTGCTCGCCGGCTACATGGAGCTCCTCAGCGAGGCGTTTCTCAACCGCTTCGAAGGGGCGGTGATCAACGTCCACCCGTCGCTGCTGCCCGCCTTCCCGGGCCTGCACGCCGTCGAGCAGGCGATCGCCTGTGGGGTGAAGGTCTTCGGCGTCACGATCCACTTCGTCGACTCTGGAGTCGACACCGGCCCGATCATCGCGCAGAGCGCGATCGAGCTGGAGGACGCCCGCGACCCCGCGGAGGTGCTCGAGCTGCTGCACCCGATCGAGCACAGGCTGCTGATCGACGTCGTGAGGCGCTGCGCCGCCGGCTCCGTGAAGATCGGCGCGGGCGGCGGCGACAGGGTGCTCCGCTCTGGGTAGGCTGACGGCGATGTGGCAGCAGACAGATCAGCCGGCGCTTCAGGATCGGCGGAAGAGACGGTGGATGGGTGGGGCGCGCGGCGAGGGCGCCGCGCGGTCGTGTCGTGCGCGCGGTGTGAGGAGGTGAGGAATTGAGCATCGAGCGGGCGGCGGCAGGTCAGGTGAGGGTGGCGAGGGCGCTGATCTCCGTGACGGACAAGACGGGTGTGATCGAGCTCGCCTCAGGCCTGGCAGAGCTCGGGGTCGAGATCATCTCGACGGGCGGCACTGCGGAGCGGCTTCAGAGCGCCGGCGTGCAGGTGCGGCGGATCGAGCAGCTGACGGGCTTCCCAGAGATGATGGACGGGCGGGTGAAGACGCTTCACCCGAAGCTGTATGGGGCGCTGCTCGCCCGGCGCGACGACGAGGGCCACCTCGGCGCGGCGAGGGAGCACTCGATCGAGCAGATCGACCTCGTCTGCGTGAACCTCTACCCCTTCGAGCAGACGATCGAAAAGCATGGGGTGAGCGACGCTGAGGCGATCGAGAACATCGACATCGGCGGCCCAACGATGGTGAGGGCGGCGGCGAAGAACGGCGACTTCGTCGTCGTGCTCGTAGACCCCGCCGACTATGAGGGCGTGCTCTCGGAGCTGCGCGAAAGGGACGGGAGGGTCTGCCTCGAGAGCAGGCGGCGCCTCGCAGGCAAGGCGTTCGCGCTGACCGCCCGGTACGACGCAGCGATCGCGGATTGGTTTGCGCGCCGCGCTCGCGAGACGGCGCAGGGCGGGCAGGAGGGCATCACCGCGCAGCCGGAGGGGGAGGAGGGCCTGCCAGAGGGGGGGCAGGGGCAGCCGCAGGGGGGGCAGGAGCAGCCGCAGCGGGAGGAGGGCCTGCCGCAGCGGGTCACGCAGAGCTTTGAGCTCGCGATGAGGCTTCGCTATGGCGAGAACCCTCATCAGCGCGGCGCCTACTACGTGCCAGTGGACGGCGGGAGGCATCTGCTCTCAGGCACAGAGCAGCTTCAGGGCAGGGAGCTCTCCTACAACAACCTGCTCGACCTCGCCGCCGCGAAGGCGCTCGCCTTCGACTTCGAAGAGCCCTGCTGCGTGATCGTGAAGCACAACAACCCCTGCGGCTGTGCCCTCGGGCGCGACGCGCTCGAGGCCTATGAACGCGCGCTCGCATGCGACCCTCAAAGCGCGTTCGGCGGAGTGATCGCTGTCAACCGTGAGCTTCACGGGCAGGCGGCGGAGGCGATCTGCCGCCAGTTCGTCGAGGTGCTGCTCGCGCAAGGGTTCGACGAGGACGCCCTTCAGCTGCTGAGCGGGAAGAAGAACCTGCGCCTTCTCGACGTGCGCGACGGCGGGACAGGCCGCTTCACGACCGAGAGCAGGCCGCTCGCCGGCGGCCTGCTCCTCCAAGACACAGACGTGATCAGCGAGCAGGACAGCAGCTGGACTCAGATGACGGCGAGGGCGCCGAGCGAGCAGGAGCGCGCTGACATGATGTTCGCCTGGCGCGTCTGCATGAGGGTGCGAAGCAATGCGATCGTGATCGCGAAGGATCGCGCGACGATTGGGATCGGCGCAGGCCAGATGAGCCGCGTCGACTCTGTTGCGATCGCGCTGGAGAAGGCTCGTCAGTTCCAGCGCGAGGCGCTGAGCGGCTCATCGCTCGCCTCAGACGCCTTCTTTCCCTTCCCAGACGGCCCTGAGCTTGCGATGAAGGCGGGCGTGAGCGCGATCATCCAGCCAGGCGGCTCTGTGAAAGACGCGGAGGTGATCGCAGCCGCGAACGCGGCAGGCGTGGCGATGGCCGCGACGGGCGTGCGCCACTTCCGGCACTGAGGCGGACCCGCCTCGCCGGGCATCTCACCGTCGTTCGCGCCCTCGCTGAGCCGCCTCCAGAGAACGCGAAGCGGGCCTGGAACGGGAACCCTGCCTTCGGGCAGCGTGAGGGCAGCAGGATCCCCTCCGGGCGATAGGCGAGGGTGGAGCCTGCGACCTGTTCGAAGTATGTGACGTTGCGCGGGCCAAGGGCTGCACTGAGGTGGATGACGGAGATGTCCGGGGCTCCCGGCAGAGTTGGCACGAGCGGCACGCCGATGTTCACCTGGCCGCCGAAGGGCGCAGGGGCGGGCAGCAGCAGACCAGAGAAGACGATGCTCGTCGACACCGGTCTCGTGCCGTCCGCATAGAAGAGCAGCCCGATCCTGCGCGAGCGGGTCGGCGCCCTGAAGATCGTGATCGGCGCGCTCTCATGGATGAGCGTGCTGCCGAGCACGATCCCTGTGAGCACGACGCCATACCCCATCACAGAGTCCGCTGGGCACCCCTTTGGGCCTCTGACTTCGAGTGCAGGGGCGCTGCAGGTGGCGAGACCAAGCCCGCTGAGGCCGATCCCGAGGTTCTTCGGGTAGCGCAGCTCGATCTGCGTCAGCGGCGGAGGGACGCTCGAGCCGGGCGCGGACAGCGAGAAGGAGAAGTCGAGCGTCGTGCGCCCGCCAAGCCTGCTCGGCGAGAACGACGCCGTGAGGCTCGCCCTCGTCTTCGCGAGCGCAGGCGGCGGCGTGAAGGCGGCTGAGAGCACGCAGAGCAGGATCCCGCCAGAGAGCACGACAGCCCGCAGTCGTCTCGCAGCGGTCGGCTCAGCTGCAATCGGGGCGAAGCGGGGAGCGTGGCCTGTGAGGTCCACCTTCGCTCCGCTCAGTAGCGAAGGACGCCAGTCGTTTTGACGTTGAGCGCGTAGGTCCTGCGGTTGAAGGCGCCATAGAGGCCCGTCCTGCCATGGGCGTGACTGTAGCGGCCTGAGCCGCCAGTGACGACGAGCGACCCCTTGAAGCTTTCCCATTCCCCTGAGCCATGGGGGTAGGCGCTGCCGTGGCCTCTGATCACCCCGTCTGCGGTGTGGATGAGGAAGCTGCCCGTGAAGCGGGCACCTATCCTCATGTGCACCTGCATGAATCCGGGGATCGTGCCCTTCGCAAACCCCGTCTCATACAGCCATTCCCCTTTTGCAGAGGAGAGGCGAAGGTGCGCGAGGTCCGTCGCCCGCACCGCCTGGAAAGCCTCGCCACGCGGCTGCCCTGTGCGCGTGCGCGCCTCGGTCGCGGCGCGCAGTGTGTGAGCAGCCTCGCCTCGGCGCTCACCTGCGTGCGCCTCGGTCGCGGCGCGCAGCCCAAGCGCAGGGGTCGCCCCGAAGAGCGCCCCAAGGCAGGCGAGCAGGATGCACGTGCGCGCAGCAGCGCGCGCCTGGCCGAGCGGATGCGAGGGCGCTGCCGCACCCGCAGCACCTCGAGCTGCTGCCGTTGCGCTTCTCATCTCATCTCCTCTCCATCTCCTCTCATCTCCTCTCCATCTCGGTATCCCCTCTCCATGGTCCTCGCCTCCGAAGCTCACTCTCCCTCTGTGCCGGCTCAGCCGTCGAAGGCGAACGCGGGCGAGACGCGGCAGGCGAGCCACCCTGGCGCGAGCGCGATCAGGAGCACGAGCGCGCCGACGAGAGCGAAGGCCTGCAGCGGCCAGAGGCTCGTGCCGACCGAGGCGACAGGGAAGCCGGTGACGTGTGAGAGGTGGGAGTCGATCACCGCCTCTCCATACACTCCTGCAAGCGCTCCAGTGATGCATCCTGCGCCGAGGATGAGCGCCGACTCGACGAGCAGCACGAGACGCAGGCGCGAAGGCTTCACGCCTGAGAGCCGCAGCGAGGCGAGCGCGGTGCGGCGCTGCCAGATCGCGGAGGTGAGTGCCGCCGCCAGCGCGAGGATCGCGGCGAGCATCAGCAGCGTCGATATTTCGTGGAGCTGGGAGAGGCCTTCGCTCGTGAGGGAGTCGATCTGCGCCCGGCGCTGCGCGGCGCTGACCGCCTGAAGGCCGCTGCCCGCGAGCAGCAGCGCGATCGAATGCAGCACGCGCGTCGCACGCGCTCCCCTCCGCAGCTGCACGCCAAGCGCCGTCGTCCCTGCGCCAGGCCAGCCTCTGTCGTATTCAGCGCTGCCGATCAGCACGGCCCCAGGGCTCCACGCGAGGTTCGTCGTGATCGCCGCAACCCTGAAGGTGCGCACGCCGCTCGGGGTCGGCAGGGCGATCGACCCGCCGAGCTTGGCATGCGTCGCTTCTGCGATCTGCCTGCTGACTGCGACGAAGCCGCGGCGGGAGAGCATCGCCGCGGCGCGCTGAGGCGAGCCTTCGAGGGTCTGGGTGCGCAGAACGCGGTAGGCGGCGCTGCTGGGGCGGGCGAGCACCCACACCCTGCGGCCGCGAAGTTCCATGAACCCGCCGCCAAAGGCCTGAACGCCTGCGACGCCGGGCAGCTTCGCGATCTTCCCCGCGAGGGCAGGCTCGGAGAACGGCACGACCGCCTGGTTGTCCCCTGGCACCCCAACCCAGATCTGCGCCTGCGAGGAGTAGCCGGCGGCGAAGAGGGCTATTCCCCGCGACAGGTCGCTGCGTGCGCCCCCGAGGGCGACGCTGCCAAAGAGCGCCGCCGCGCCGGTGGCGGCGAGGGCAAGCGAGCGCAGGGTCGTCGCGCGCAGGGAGCGGAGCGCGAGCGGCAGCACCGTCATCTTCGGCCTGTGCCGCGCGATCCTCGCAGCGGCCGCGACTATGAGCGAGAACGTGAGCGGAACGGTCGCCACGGCGAGCAGCGTGAGCAGCAGGCAGGCGAGCAGCGCCTGCGCCGGCGAGAGGGAGTAGAGCACGCTCGCGAGTGCGAGCAGCAGCAGCGAGCTCGAGAGCAGCGAACGCTTCGTCGCCTGCGTGAGGCCGCGACGATGCGCTGCGCCATTGCGGTGGACAGCGTCGACGGCGCGATCGTCACGAAGGTCGAGCAGCGGCACCGCAGAGGCGAGGAACGCGGCGAGCAGGCCGACGGCGATCGACAGCAGCAGCGGCTCGAGGGCGAGCGCGATCCCGCCCCCAAGCGTGAACGCCTCGATGAGGTAGCGTGGGGACTGGTGGAGCAGGTGCAGCGAGAGCGCGTATCCGCCGAGCAGCCCGAGGAGGCTTGCAGCCGCACCGAGGCTGAGCGACTGGAAGAGCAGCATCTGCACGATCGCTCCCCTCTTGACGCCGAGCAGCCGGAGGTCGGCGATCGCGCGGCGGCGCTCCGGCATCGTGAGCAGCATCGCGTTGAGCGCGAACAGCAGCCCAAGGACCGCTGCGACCGTCGCAAAGAAGGCGTTCGCCTCGTCGCTTGGGCGAAGCGCCTGGCGAAGCAGAGCGAGATCCTGGTCTGCCGCGGCGACGTCGATCCTGTGATCGGCGAGCGCAAGCAGCTGCGCTCTCACCTCCGCCTGCTGATGGGGCTTTGCGGCGACGAGCACCCTCGAGATCCTCTGGGGCAGGCCTGAGACCTGCTGCAGCTGCGCAAGCGGCATCACCGCGACGCTCGCCTTCGCAAGAGCCCCAAACGCTTCCGGCCCAAGCACGGCCGAGACCTTCATCCGCCGCGCGCGCCCATCGACCTGCACGACGACGTGCGTGGTCGCAGGCGATCCTGCCTGAGGGCTGCCTGGGGGCGCCTGCGCAGGGATGTGAAGCGCCTGTGCGGCGGCGAGGCTGAGCCCGACTCCTCCGGCGCTGAGCGTCTGGCGGGGCAGCGTGTGCCCAAGCCCGTCGAGCACGACGAGCGCGGCGTCCGCCCCTGCGAGGTCGACCTGCACGCTTCTGCCTGATGGGCCAATGATCGATGCGCGCTGTTCGAGCAGCGGTGCGGCCTGGCTGACCCCTCGCAGCCGTTCGACGCGCGAGAGCAGGCTCTGGGGCATGCCCCTCGCCTCCCTGGCGTGAAGCTGAAGCGTGGCGGGGCCGATGACGGCGCGCACCACTTCAGAGGCGGAGCCTGCGATCCTCCCTGCGGCGACCGTCGTTGCGAACACGAGCGCGACGGCGACCGCGACTCCGAGGCCGGCGAGCGCCTCCTGGACGGCGTGCACCCGCAGCCGACGCCGGTAGAGCCAGACGAGCGCGTAGGGGCTGATGAGCGGACGCGGAGGGCTGCCCTGCAGCGCGCTCAACGGTCAGCTCCTGGGCTGCTCCGCAGGCGCTTGAGCCTCTTGGAGTGGCGCCCGCGCCTCCTCAGGAGCCTCCCCAGGAGCATTTCGGTGCGCCACCAGAAGCGTCTCCCCAGGCGGCGTCGAAGGCGCAGTCGCAGGCGCGGGCGAAGGCACAGCCCCAGGCACGACCGCCGACGCAGCCCCAGGCACGGCCCCAGGCACGGCCGCCGACGCAGCCCCAGGCACGGCCCCAGGCACGGCCGCCGACGCAGCCCCAGGCACGGCCCCAGGCACGGCCGCCGACGCAGCCCCAGGCACAGCTGCAGCCCCAGGCGCAGGCCCACAGCAGGCATGCCCCGTCGCGCCCGTCAGCAGCGTCGACTCGCGGACGAGCCGCATCGCCTCTGAAAGCCTGCCGTCCCGGATCGTCAGGTGCCTGTCGGCGATTTCCGCCGCCTCGATGTCGTGGGTGACCAGGAGCACCGCAGCGTTCTGGTCGTGGGCGACGGAGCGGAGCATCCGCACGACCTCCGCGCTTGCGACGCTGTCGAGGTTGCCTGTCGGCTCGTCGGCCAGGACGAGGCGGGGGTTGCCTGCGAGCGCGCGCACGATCGCGACCCGCTGGCGCTCGCCTGTCGACAGCTGCTCGGGGGTGTGGCGCAGCCGTTTGCCAAGCCCGATCCGCTCTAGCCAGGGCAGCGCCGCTTCCTGCGCTCGACGCATCCCCACACCCCTGATCATCAGGTGCATCGCGGCGTTCTCCAGGGCGCTCACCTGAGGCATCAGCTGGAGGTGCTGGTAGACGAAGCCGACGTCCCTGCTCAGGTAGTCGGAGCGCTGCGCCTCCGTCAGCGCAGTCACGTCGATGCCGTCGAAGCGGATCTCACCTGAGTCTGGCTGCAGCAGCGACGCTATCAGCAGAAGCAGCGTCGTCTTGCCTGATCCGCTTGGACCGTGGAGGGCGAGCATCTCCCCTGCGCGGATCGAGAAGGTGACGTCGTCGACCGCCGTCACGGGCTCTTCGCCGACGGTGTAGGTCTTCATCACGTGGTGAAGCTCGAGCAGGTCCATCAGGCGGAGGCTGCCCGTCGCAGCGGCACGACAGGAGCGAGCGGAGGGGAGGTGCTGCCGTGCAGCTCGCCGTCGGCGAGCGTCAGCGCCCTGTCGGCACCGGCGAGCGCCGTCGCCTCGCCCGCGCTCATCAGCACGGCGAGCCCCTCGTCGGCGAGTGAGCGCAGCAGCGCGAGGATCCTGTCGCGCTGCAGCAGCTCGACGCCGCTTACAGGCTCGTCGATCACGAGCATCGTCGGTGCGAGCGTGAGCGCGCGCGCGATCGTGACGCGCACCGACTCCGCAGCGTCGAGCTCCTGAACGTCGCGGGGCGCGCACTGCAGCGCGTCTGTGCGCTCCAGCGCCGACAGCGCTGCCGCCCTCGCGGCGTCCTGGGGCACGCCCCGCCCGAGCTGCCCTGCCATCAACTCGCCGAGCACGAGCCGCGCTTCGGGTCCGCGCAGCGGCGGGCAGTAGCCGATCCCGCTGCCGAGTGCCTGGCCGCAGGCCCCGATCGGCCTGCCTGCGAAGCGCACCTGTCCGGCGGTTGGGCGCTCGATGCCGCAGGCGACGCGCAGCAGCGTGCTGCGACCTGAGCGGCGGGCGCCCAGGATCGCGACGAGCTCGCCCGCCTCGACCTGGAGGCTCACGTCTCTGAGGATCGGCCGCAGGTGCGCGCGATGGGGCGCGTGCACCTCCACGTGCGAGAGCTCGAGCAGGCTCATGGCGTCCGGTCGCGTCGCTCCCGCCTCGCCTTCAGCTCACCTCTCGCATATTCGACCCATGACAGCTTCGCGCCGACCCGCAGGCGATCCTCCTCGCCGACGAGCCGGTCGACGAGGCACCTCTCGTCCTCGCCCTCAGGCGGCGAGGAGGCGGTCGGCAGCCCGCTCGCCTCCTCCAGGCACGCCTTCTCGCACAGCGCGAGCACACGCAGTCCCGTCGCGGGTGAGAGCACCGCGAACTGCTGGGCGAACAGCCGCGAGCGGCGACGCTCCTCGTCGAGCTGAGACAGCAGCCAGTGCTCGTAGCGGCAGGCGCCCTTCTCCGTCGCCCTGTAGTGGGGCTTCGGCTGACGGACGAAGTCCGGTCCGTCCTCCGCTCGCACTTCCTCGATCAGGCCTCGCTTCGCGAGGCTGTCGATCGCCGCATAGATCTGGGATGGGCTCGAGAGCTCGAGCGACTCCCCGTAGGTGCGTTCAAACCGCTGGACGAGCTCATAGCCGTAGCTCGGCCGCTGTATCACCAACCCGAGCAGCGCCCAATTGACCGGCGAACGCATCGCCGAGGCGCTCCTCTCCGTCGCCTCCCTGGCACCCATCCCGCCCTAGGTTACACCCGTCGCGTCGCGGCGTGGCGGTACTCACAAACTAGAAGTTTATAGTTTGTGAATAGTCCCCGAACGGGTGCATTCGCCCTGCTCAGGCCGATGAAGGCACGGACGCGGCGGCGCTGTCGCTATCTTCTCTTGCGCACACACCGCATCTGTCCCGATTGGAGCAGGTCTGCCATGGGGTCCACTCTCACCATCGCCGACTGCGTCGCTGCGCTGCACGCTCGCACGACCACCGCCAGGCAGCTCGTCGAGGAGGCGCTGCGCGCGATCGAGCGCACGCAGGAGACGCTCAACGCATTCAAGGTCGTCTGCGCTCAGCAGGCGCGCGAGGAGGCGATCGATGCGGATCGTCGCCTCGCGCAGGGGGAGCGGCTTCCGCTGCTTGGAGTGCCGATCGCGATCAAGGACGACGTCGACCTCGAGGGCCACCCGACCGCCTTCGGCTGCCCTGGCAGCTTCCCGCCTGCTCGAAGGGACTGTGAGATGGTGCGAAGCCTGCGGCGTGCGGGGGCGATCATCATCGGCAAGACGAACACTCCGGAGCTCGGCCTCTACCCATTCACGGAGGGCGAGGCGTTCGGGATCGTGCGCAGCCCCTGGAGCCTCGAGCACACGCCGGGGGGCTCGAGCGGCGGTGCGGCGGCGGCGGTCGCCGCGGGGATCGTGCCCGCCGCGATCGGCTCTGACGGCGCCGGCTCGGTCAGGATCCCAGCTGCCTGGTGCAACCTCGTCGGGATCAAGCCGCAGCGCGGGCGGATCTCAACCGCCCCGGAGAGAAA
This sequence comes from Actinomycetes bacterium, assembly GCA_021792455.1. Lineage (GTDB taxonomy): Bacteria > Actinomycetota > Thermoleophilia > Solirubrobacterales > Solirubrobacteraceae > Palsa-744. The sequence continues at coordinate 12,678 of JAJYUP010000027.1, forward strand.
TCCGTTCAACGGGCTCGAGTGCCTTGGCCCCCTTGCGAGGACCGTGCAGGACGCCGCGCTGCTGCTCGACGTGCTGGGCGATGAGTCAGGCCACAATCGCCAGGGTCGCTCTGACCGCCACGCGGACTCCGACCGCCACGAGGGCCCTGGACGGTATCTGCAGGCGGCTGGCTCGGAGCCGCCGCCGCTGCGGATCGGGCTCAGCCTGAAGGCGCCCCCATCTGCCGTCAGGATCCCTCTCGACCCTCAGATCGCGCGGGCGAGCCGCAGGATCGCCTCGGTGCTTCGGGGGCTTGGCCACACCGTCGGCATCTGTCATCCCCGCCACCGGCTGATCGGCCTCTCGCTGCTCGTGCGCGGGGAGGCGGGGGTTCACCGCTGGGCGCAGCGCGTGCCAGAGCTCAGGCTGCTCGATCCCCGCACCCGCGGTGCGGTCCGCAACGGCGCGCTGCTTCAGCGGACGATGCTGCCGCTCGCGATCGCCTTCGAGGGCAGGCAGAGAAGGCGGATCGGCAGTGCCTTCGAGCGCTTCGACGTGCTCCTCACGCCGACGACGGCCACCCAGCCGCTGCCAATCGGTGCCGCGGAGGGCCTGTCCACGTGGCGGACCCAGAAGCTCATCTCCTCCGCATGCCCTTACGCCTGGCCCTGGAACGTGCTCGGCTGGCCGGCGCTCAGCATCCCCGCGGGGCTGACGGAGGAGGGCCTGCCCGTCGGCGTGCAGCTGCTCGGGGGGCCAGACAGCGAGGCGGTGCTCGTGAGCCTCGCAGCGCAGCTTCAGGCTGTCGAGCGCTGGCAGGAGAGGCTGCCTCCACATCGCGTGCAGGCGGTGTGCGCCTGAGGGGAGCGGCGCTCGCCGCCGGCGCCTTCCCTCAGCGTGCTGCGCTCACAGAGAAGATCGGGGGCAGGTGGGAGGCGATCGTGAACCAGCTCGCCCCCGCGTCGGCGGAGCCGAACAGCTGCCCTGAGGTCGCGCCGAAGTAGAGCTCGAGCGCCTCGCCTGCGCCGGCTGAGGTGAAGGCGCACCGCAGCACCGTCAGATAGGCGTCCCCGTCGGGCAGGCCCTCGCCGCGGGCGACCCAGGTCTCTCCGCCGTCACGCGTCTCGAAGACCTGCACGCGCCCGCCGCAGGTGACGCGGTCGACGTCGGCGTTCATCGGGATCACGTAGGCGCTGTCCGGGTCGGCGGGGTCGAGCGCGAGCGGGAAGCCGAAGTCGCTTGGCAGCCCCGCTCCTATGTCCACCCAGCTTCGCCCTGCGTCGTCGGATCGGTAGACGCCGCCGTGGAACTGCATGAACATCCGCTCAGGCCGGCTTGCAGAGCGCTCGAGGTGGTGTATGCACAGAGCAGTCGCGCCCTGCCGCGCCTGCTCTGGCAGGTAGCGGGGAACGAGACCGTCGTTGCCCTGGCTCCAGCTCGCTCCACCGTCCTCGCTGCACCACACCCCCGCTGCTGAGACGCCGAGCGCAAGCCGCGCAGGCTCGCCGGGCCAGGTCGCGATCGAGTGCACGCACAGGCCTCCTCCACCTGGCTGCCACTGCGGCCTCGTCGGGTGTTGAAAGAGGGCCTCGTTGACCTGCCAGCTCTCCCCGCCGTCGCTGCTTTCGAAGAGCACCCCAGGGTCTGCGCCTGCATAGAGCGTGTCGTCGTCCTGCCCGCAGACGATCACCCAGATCTTCTTCAGCGCCTGCCCGCTGGGCTGCGGCATCGCAAGGCCCTCCGCCTGGCGCCACGCATCGGGCCCACCGTCCGCCCAGCTCTCTGGCTCCGTGTCGCAGTACCACAGCTTCGGCCCGTAGAAGGGGGATGCGGCAGCGGCGAACAGTCGCCCGCGCCGGCGGTCGCGGATCGCGCACTCGACCGGCTCGCCCGCGAACGCCCTCCCGCTGATCGCAAATCCAGCCCCGCCGCGGGCTGGGTCACCCTGCAGCACGAACAGGCCCTTCTTCGTCCCCACGAGCAGCTCCGTCATCTCTGTGCCCCCATCGAATCGTCGTCTGCCCCTGACGGGCGCCACGTCGAGGTGGAGGCGCCGCCACCGGAGATCGCAGGCAGGATCTCCACGTGGTCCCCCTCCTTCAGCGCCGCCTGCTCGCCGCAGCGCTCCCCGTTCACGAACACGTTCATGTGCGGACGGATCGCGCCCCGCTCGTCGAGGATCCAGCCTGCCAGCGCCCCATGCCTGCGCTCGAGCGCCCTCAGCAGCTCTCCGACGTCGACGCCCTGCAGATCGTGCTCGCCCTGCCCTCCGGCGAGCCGCTTCAGGGGGCCGTGGAGGCGCACCACCGGCATCAACGTATCTTCTCACACAAGCGCAGCGCGCGTCGGGAGCTCGCGCTGACCGAGACGCTCCGCTGCACCCGGGCCAGCAGGCGCATGGCAGGATCTGGAAGCGGCGATGCGCCCGCGAGACGATCCTCCACGACAGATCAGCGCACCCTGCAGCTGTTCGCGCATGAGGTCGCACGTGCGCTGCGGGCCAGGTGAGCGATCAGCCGGCGCCGAGGCCGCCCTCTGAATCGGGGGCCTGGGTGCCGCCGGAGCCTGTGTGCAGGCCCACCGGGCCGACTACTCACATTTAGAACCTTCACATTTGCACTTGTCTGCGCTTCGGCGGAGCGCGACGATGGCCTCCATGGGGTCCGAGGGGGCCTATGCCATCGCCACAGCATCGCCGAGGCGACGCCTGGGGTCCCTTCGCGCCTCTCGGCCCGCTCTCAGCGGCGGGTGCTCGGCGACGGCTGCCTGGGTGACGGGCGCGGGGGAGCGCTCAGCGGAAAGCTCGCCTCCAGCCGTCTCGATGGAGGCGCTCGGCGAGCGCTTCGATGAGCTGCACAGGCTCGTCGCCTTTCTCACCGCGCATCTGCCCCTCCAGCCCTGCGAGCGCGAGGACATCGCCTCCGAGGCGGTGCTGCGGCTGGTCAGCCGCCTCGCTCGCGAGGGCTCCTTCGGCGCCAAGACGCTTGGCGCCGCAATGCTGGAGAACGTCAGGTGGGCGCTTGCAAGCCACTGCGAAGCGGCGATGCGCTGCAGCGCCTCAGAGCAGCTGACGGCGCCTGAGGGGCTCCCCGAGGTGGCCTTCGAGCCGCCCCCCTGCGCCGCTGAGCAGGCGCAGGCGATCGCCGCGATCACAGAGCCCCTCAGCGATCACGAGCGTGAGGCGCTGATCGACCACGAGCTCTTCGACCTCGACTTCGCCGAGGTGGCCGCGCACCTTCGCACGAGCGTCCCTGCGGCGAAGATGGCCTGCTCCCGGGCACGCGCCAAGGCGCGCGAGCAGGTCCTGCGTACAGGGCAGGCCAGCCGCTCGACCGAAGCCCCTAGCCGACCCCTGCGCTGAGGCTCGGCAGGCAGCGCTCAGGCGCGCAGGCGCCGCTGCGCGCCCATGATGCGCGAGGTCAGCTCGACGTTGACTAGCGTCGATGCTCGGGCGCAGGGATCGAACGCTGCAATACGGGCTCGATCGAGGGCGCGATGCTCGGAAACGTCCATCAGTCGCAGTGTGCCGACCCAGACGGACGTATCGGACTGCGTACCGTAGTCGGAATCCGTGCGCGAAGCTCAACGACACTGTGGCAGCGTCTCCTGGTGGCGAGGAGAGCCCTGCACTGAGGTAGGCGGGCTCTGTGGATGCAGCGCGCGACGAGGACGATCTGAAGAACGTGCGTGACCAGGCTTTGATCGTGATCGACGAGCGAGACTTTGAGCGCTCGCGACGTGATCCTCGTGCGCGCGCCCTCTTCGAGAGCGGCGCCAAGCTGCACGCTGAGCTGGAAGCCGAAGGCGCCGACCACCGAGAGGCGCGCATCCCCGCTGTACGCACGTAAGATGTTATCTTACTTCTATGCGCACCACCATCTCAACGAAGGGCCAGATCGTCCTCCCGGCTGAGCTTCGTGCCGCTGATGGCATCAAGCCGGGAGAGGAGTTCGAGGTTGATCGCGTCGGCCCCGATGAGTACCGGCTCACTCGGCTGACGCCGCCGCCGAACAGCGGCCTGGTCGACTGGCTGCGATCTTGCCCGGAGCACGACTGGTTCGTGGAGATCGAATCAGAGTCCACTGACTCGCTGTAGCTGGTCGCGTTGGCGCGCTATCTGGTTGACGCGAACGTCCTATCGGAGGCGACCAAGCCCGCCCCGGATGCGCGCGTAATCGACTGGCTGGGGCGCAACGAGCCGGAGGTCGCCGTCGATCCGATCATTCTGGGTGAGATCCGATTCGGCATTCTGCTGCTCGCGCCTGGCCGCCGCCGAAGCCGTCTCGCGCGCTGGTTCGAGGACGGAGTGCAGCGGTTGCAGTGCATTCCGTGGGAGGCCACGACGGGGCTCCGCTGGGCTGAGCTGCTCGCGGTGCTCCGCACGCAAGGGCGCGCGATGCCGATCAAGGACAGCCTCATTGCTGCGACTGCGCTTTCGCACGATCTCGCGATTGTGACGCTCAACAGGCGCGACTTCGATGCCGCAGGCGTGCGAATCGTGAATCCTCGTGAAGGGGCTCGAGACTAGATTCGCTGTGCGCAGGAGCAATCCCCGGCACCCGCAGGGCGCCGAGACGGCCAGCTTCGCCCAGGTCTCGTCACCGGGCGAGACGATCTCGACAGTGAGGGCGGCGGTGTTGGCTGAGCCTCATGCGGCGCTCCAAGAGCGCCTTCACCTCCGCGGACAGTGGGTCGCAGACCAGCGTTCGCATGGGCTGCCGCGCAGCGCTCCCCTGGTCGCTTCGAGCGGTCGATCGGCACGAGGCGGGATGGCAGTACGCGTGGCCAAGATCGGCCATGCGCTGTTGGCGCTGGGGGCGAAGGACACCCGCTCGCGCCGACCGAGACGCTCCGGGCCGCCCAGATCAGCAGGCGCATGGCAGGATCTGGAAGCGGCGAGGTGCCCGCGAGACGATCATCCACGACAAGGAGCCTGCCCAATGCCCCTGTTTCCTGAAGGTCTGCGCTTCGGCATCCACGCCGGCCAGCAGTACACGGACTTTCCCTCCTACCTGCAGCTGTGGCGCACCGCCGAGGAGCTCGGGCTCGACTGGGCGTCTGTGTTCGACCACTTCATGCCGATCCAAGCGGACCCTGAGGGGCCGTGCTTCGAGGGGCTCAGCCTCCTGTCGGCGATGGCGGCCCACACCAAGCGCCTGCGCTGCGGGATCATCGTCGCCGGCGTCACCTACCGGCATCCTGCGCTGATCGCGAAGATCGCGGCGACGATCGACCACGTCTCTGGCGGGCGGCTCGAGCTTGGGATGGGCGGCGCCTGGTATCAGCTCGAGCACGACCAGTATGGGATCCCGTTCCCGCCGATCGCACAGCGCCTCTCGATGCTTGCTGAGGCTGCCGGGATCGTGAAGTCGCTGTGGACGCGGCCGACCACGACGTTCTCCGGTCGCCACTATCAGCTGCGTCAGGCGCGGTCCGAGCCGAAGCCGCTGCAGGAACCCCACATCCCGCTGTGGATCGGAGGCGCTGGTGAGCGCCGGACGCTGCGCGTCGTCGCTGAGCACGCCGACGGCTGGAACACATTTCTCATGCCGATCGAGGACTATCAGCACAAGCTCGCAGTGCTCGATCGCCACTGCGCGGACCTCGGCAGGGACCGCTCGCAGATCAGGCTTCAGCTCGTGCTGCAGGCGGTGCTCGGTGCCGACGAGCACGAGGTCGCCGATCAGCTGCGTCTCCGTGCGCGGGCGCTCGCGCTCGAGCCCGAGCAGCTGCGCGAGCGGGTCCTGGCGCTCACCCCCGAGCAGCTGACCGCGCAGCTGGCCCCCTACGTCGACCTCGGTGTCTGCGACTTCCTGCTGCTCGCCCGCCCGCCGATGGATCAGCGCACCCTGCAGCTGTTCGCGCATGAGGTCGCACCTGCGCTGCGGGCCAGGTGAGCGATCAGCCGGCGCCGAGGCCGCCCTCTGAATCGGGGGCCTGGGTGCCGCCGGAGCCTGTGTGCGGGCCCACCGGACCGACTACTCACATTTAGAACCTTCACATTTGCACTTGTCTGCGCTTCGGCGGAGCGCGACGATGGCCTCCATGGGGTCCGAGGGGGCCTGTCCCATCGCCACAGCATCGCCTCCGAGGCGATGCTGCGGCTGGTCAGCCGCCTCGCTCGCGAGGGCTCCTTCGGCGCCAAGACGCTTGGCGCCGCAATGCTGGAGAACGTCAGGTGGGCGCTTGCAAGCCACTGCGAAGCGGCGATGCGCTGCAGCGCCTCAGAGCAGCTGACGGCGCCCGAGGGGCTCCCCGAGGTGGCCTTCGAGCCGCCCCCCTGCGCCGCTGAGCAGGCGCAGGCGATCGCCGCGATCACAGAGCCCCTCAGCGATCACGAGCGTGAGGCGCTGCTCGACCACGAGCTCTTCGACCTCGACTTCGCCGAGGTTGCCGCGCACCTTCGCACGAGCGTCCCTGCAGCGAAGATGGCCTGCTCCCGGGCACGCGCCAAGGCGCGCGAGCAGGTCCTGCGTACAGGGCAGGCCGCCCGCCCCAGCGAAGCCCCTCGCCGACCCCTGCGCTGAGGCTCGGCAGGCAGCGCTCAGGCTCGGCAGGCAGCGCTCAGGCGCGCAGGCGCCGCTGTGTGCCATGTGGTGCCCATCGCGCCCGAGAGCGTCCCCTCCTCCGTGGCGGGGGTGATCGGCTCGGCCGAAGGCGCAACCGCTTCGTTCTCGAGCCGCTTGCAGGCCGCAGGCTGTCGCGGCCTTGCCGTCCACCCCCGCTTCTCAGCGGAGATCGACGCCCACCACACACGGTCCGACGGGGAGCACCGCTGCGCTGCTACAGGACGACCTGCGTGTCGAGCAGCAGCCTCACGGCGGAGCGTCGGCGAGGAGCTCGTCGATCTCGGCGTCGGTGAGCTCGAACTGCTCTGAGATCCAGATCCGGTCGGCGAGTGAGCCGCGCGCCGCGATGAAGCGCTCTCCTGGTCGCTTCGAGCGGTCGATCGCCACGAGGCGGGCGACCGGGACGCCGTTGCGTGCGATCTCCGGGTGCGCGCGAGCGTGCTCGCCATGTGCGCAGGATCCCAGCTGGTCGGCAGCCTGCGCGGGCGAGCGCCGGACGCCGCGCGTCGTCGCTGAGCCAGCCGACAGCTGGAAGGCCTTCCTCATGCCGATCGAGGAGCATCAGCGCAAGCTCGCAGCGCTCGATCGCCACTGAGCGGACCTCGGCAGGGACCGCTCGCAGACGAGACGCGCTGGACCGGAGTAGCGGGTTGACGGCCTTCACCGATCTCGTGCTGCCGCCTGCAGGTGGTCGAGCGCCCGCCTGGTCGCATCCAGATGCGCGAGGGTGGCCGCCTGCGCCGTTGCGCCGTGCTCGCGCGAATCGGCGACGATCTCCTCGGCGCAGGAGAGCTCGTTGCGCAGGGCGGCGAGCGCGAGGGGCAGCTGGCGCTCGCGCTCGAGGGTCAGCTGGCCGTGCGGGTCTGTGCGCCACTGCAGCAGCTCGAGCAGCTCTGCGGTGGCGCGCAGCGAATGGTAGGCCTCTGCGACGGGTGCCGGGTTGCTGTCGCGGGTGCGCGCGCTGAGCGTGCCTGCGAGCAGATCGACCTGCTCGGAGAGCAGACCGAGCAGTGCAAGGGCCAGCGCTCCGCGGGCGGGGCCTTCTATCGTGATCCTGCTCTGCGCCATCCTGCCTCCTGACTCGCCCGCGACCCGGCGGATCGCAGCCGTCACCGCAGATCAGACGGTAGCGTCAACCGGGGATGCGCAGGCGCCGGCCCGGCCGCATGCTCAGCCGCGTGGCTGCCTGCTGTCGTGCGCCTGTGAGCCCGCGGTCTGGATCCCGTCGAGCAGCTCCCCGATCGGCACCGACAGCCCTCTTGCGAGCTTGACCATCACCCTGAGGCCGGGCTCGCGTCTGAGGTTCTCGATCCGTGAGATGTCGCTCACGTTCAGCTCGGCGATGCCGGCGAGCTGCTCCTGGCTCAGGCGACGCTCGTCACGCAGGCGCCTGAGGTTGGCGGCGAGGATCCGCCGGGGGTCTGAGGCTGGGATGGGCTCTCCTCGCGCCATCGGTGGGAGATTGACGCACCTGGGCGAATAGGTCCAGGGCTGATCGGCCCAGTCGTCTCGATGGAGGCGCCCCTCGAGCGTGAGGCGCTGATCGACCACGAGCTCTTCGACCTCGACTTCGCCCAGGTGGCCGCGCACCTTCGCACGAGCTTGCCCGCCCCGAAGCCGGCCTGCTCGCGGGCGCTCGCGAAGGCGCGCGAGGGGGCCCGGCGCGCAGGGCAGGCCGACCCCGCAGAAGGCCCGATCGCATCGCAGATGCTGCAGAGGCTCGATCGCATCGGAGATGTGCCGAGGCGGGCGCCGTCTGCGAACGTGGCCCGCGGCGCCGGTCGATGCTGGCCCTGCCGGCGCCGGCCGCCGATGGAAGGCTGGAGGCCGGGGCGCCGTGCATTGGTGTATAGGCGCCCCGGCCAGCTGGTGTCCCAGCTCCCCGAGGGGGCCGGGGCGCGAAGCCTACACAGCGCGCACGATGCGGGTTGCCTGATCGGCCCAGGTCAGCGAGGGCGAAGGAAGTGTCGGGGGGCACCCGAGGGGATCGAACGCTGCGGGACGGGCTCGATCGAGGGCGCGATGTTACCTATTCGGACTTCGCAGTGATTCTTATAGGCGAAGCACCCAAGTTGACGGGCCTCCCGCCTGTTGGGGGGTCCGGCGCCCAGGGTCGGCCGGTGTATGCGGACCAGGGCGCGCAGCACTCGACTAGCTGGTGTCCCAGCAGGGGCACGGAAAGGACGAAGCACACATGAGAAAAGCAACCATTCGACTCAGCGCCCTGCTCGCGTGCGGGGGCGTCATCGCCGCACTTGCGATGGCGGTCCCGGCGATGGCGTCGGCGCACGAATTCACCTCGACGGAAGCCACGACGCTGGAAGTCGTCAAAAACGAAACGCAGGTGTTCAAACTCGTGCCGAGCAGCAGCGAAGCCGTCGAATGCACGACCGAGAAGATCGTGAAAGGCGGCGCAGTGCCGAGAGGCTCGTTCACCACCGTCGAAGCCGAAGTCGCATACTCCGGCTGCCACGCGGTCCACACCGCATTGGGCACCCTGAGCGCCACCGTCTCGAACGCGCAGTACAAGTTCAACGCAAACGAATACGTCAGCCTGCTGAACGAAATCACGATCAATGCCAGCGGGCTGTGCACGATCAAGGTCAAAGCGCAGTCGCCGCTGGAACTGGTGCTCTACGAACCGCTGAGCAGCGGCAACATGCTCATCAACCCGCAAGTCGACAACATCGCCTGGTCGAAGTCCGGCCTGTGCGGGTCGGCCAGCGGAACGGAAGGCACCTACAAAGGCACGACCGAAGTGCACGGACCAGAAAGCGAACTGAGCTGGAAATAGCACCTCGGCACGCTGCCGCCTGAGCAGCGCAAGCGGCAGGTCCCGGAACGGGCGGGCGCGAAGGCGCCCGCCCGGCCGGAGGCCGATTGGGAGAACAACACGATGCCGGAGAGGATGCGATGAGACACCGCAGTGGATCGGGTTGGGAGAGCAGGTCGCGGCGGCCGAGCCGCACGCGAGCGCTGCTGGGCGCGCTTGCCGCCGTTGCTTTTGCCTTCGCCTTTGGGGGCATCGTCACCGGCTCCGCGCAGGCGACCGAAGGCTCCTGCCCAAACGAAGCGATCCGCAGCGCGCAGGGCTCGACGTACCTGCCCCAATGCCGGGCCTATGAGCTTGTGACCCCGCCGGGGGCCACGCCCGAGGCCAACGGCGAGACAAGCGAGCCCGGCACGCGCGCTGCGCAGGCGGGCGGGGCGCTCAGCTGGCGCTCCTTCTACCCGATCCCGGAAGCCAAGACGAACGGGATGTTCTTCATCTCGCGCCGCACCGCGGGCGGCTGGAGCACCGAAGACCTCATCCCCCCCCGCTCCACCGAAGTCAGCGGATATGGATGCGACCCGTCGGTCTACCTGGGGCCGGAACTGCGCCGCGAGGTGCTCGAAGTCGGCTACGAATCGCTCGGGCCCGATGGAAGCTCGACCGAAGCCTGCGGGCGGCCGGAACCGCCCCTTATCTCCGGCGGGCAGGCCGCGGCGATGGCGGCTGCGGGGCTGCAGGTCGAACCAGAAGGGGCCGGGGACCTATATCTCCATCAGCTTGGCTTGAGCCTCTACCAGCCTTTGAACCTCACCCCCGTCGGTGTGGCGCCGGCCAACGCCTTCTTCCAGGACGCCTCGTCCAGCTGGAGCCATGTGGTCTTCGATGAGGACGCGAAGCTCACCCCCGGGGCGCCAGAAGGGGAAGCGGTCTACGAGTGGGTGGAAGGCGCCGTGCATCTGGTGAGCGTGCTGCCGGACGGCAAGCCCGCTCCCGGCACGCTCGTCGACCGGCCGCAGACTCCGCATGAAGAAAACGAAGCCCTCTTTCACCTGCTGCGCGGCACGGGCGTCTTCCGCGGCGCACTCTCCACCGACGGCACGCGCGCCTTCTTCAACTCCGGCTCCGATCTCGACGTGCGCGTCAACCCCGAAGCAGGCGAAGAAGTCGCAGGCGCCAAGAGCGCCTCCGAATGCGGCAATAAGGCCTGCACGCTGCAGCTCGACGCCTCGAAGGCCGGCGGGGCGGGCGGCGGCGGGGTGTTCCTTGCCGCAACCGAAGACGGATCGACGGCCTTCTTCATGGACTCCTCAGAAGCCAAGCTCACCTCGAACACCCAGCCCGGCAGCGGCGAGAACCTCTACAGCTACGAACTCCAGAGCGGCACGCTGACCGACCTCACCCCGCAGGCCAAGGTCGACCTGCTGGGAATCCTCGGCTTCGGGCAGCAGGGCGGGGCCTACCGACTCTACTTCGACGCGCAGGGCGCGCTCAGCGGCGCAGACCGCGAAGGCCGCTCACCGCAGAGCGGGCTGCCGAACCTCTACGTGCTGGAAGCGGGCAGGCCTATCGCCTTCATCGCCACCCTGCAGCCCGAACCCTTCGAAAAAGACCTCGTCGTGTCGGCATGGCAGCGAGGCCGTGAAGAAGAAGACGAGGCCTCCCCGACCGGCGCATACCTCGCCTTCGGCTCGCTCAGCTCCCCCACCGGCTACGACAACGCCGACGCGGTCAGCGGCGGGCTCGACAACGAGCTCTTCCTCTACGACGCCGAAGGCGAATCGCTTGCCTGCCTCTCCTGCGATCCAAGCGGTGCGCGGCCGGTCGCACCGACCAAGATCGAGCCGTTCGTTCTCAACGAAGGCCAGTCTCGCCTGCCCGCGCACCTGCGGCGAAACCTCCTCGACGACGGCACGGTCTTCTTCACCACGCGCGAGCCGCTCTCCCCCGCCGCGGTCAACGGCAGGCCCGACCTCTACGAGTACACAGGGGGAAAGCTCCACCTGCTCTCAGGGGGCGTGGAAGCGGCGGGGGCATACTTCCTTGAAGCAAGCGGCCGCAACCCCGCAACCGGAGGCGAAGGCGAAGAAGCCTTCTTCATCACCGCCCAGCGCCTGCTGGGCGCTGCGGGCCCCTCGGCAGGCCCGGTGATATACGACGCGCGCGTCGACGGCGGCTTTGCGGAACCCGCACCCACGCCGGAATGCGAACCGCAGGCCTGCCGGGTCGCCGCTTTGCCGTCGGCCTTCTCGGCGCCGACGAGCGCGACCTTCTTGGGGCCGGCAAACCTTCCACCGCCCAAGAAGGCAGCTCACGCGAAGAAACCGGCCAAGAGGAGTGCGAGCGAGCGCAGGCTTGCGCGGGCGCTCGAGCGCTGTGCCCGTCGCCACCGTCACAACGCCCGCGCCCGGCGGCTGTGCAGGGCCCGAGCCCGCAGGCGGATCGAGCGCAAGGCCAAGGCGAGCGCTCGCCGAAGAAGACGAAGCTCGCGGCAGCGCAGCGCTCCTCTGGCGGCGAGGGTGCGCCGAGCATCGCGCCACTCGAAAGGGGGTGCCAGATGACAACGCGTGAGCACCATCGCTTCCGCGTCGGGAGGATGTGGATGAAGGCTGTGGCGCCGCTGTGCCCGAAGATCGGCACTCCGATTCGCCCCCTGTCTGACATGGGCGCCGCTCGCGCGCTGCGCTCGTTGGCGGCCCTCACGATCGCGCTTGCCGCGGCGCTCGCCCTCTCCGCGGCCCCTGCGGCGGCGAAGGTTGTCCACGAACTGACCGGCAGCTTCACCCACCCGGAAATGGAGCCGGTCGGCGTCGCGGTCGACAGCTCGACCGGTCCGAGCGCCGGCGACGTCTATGTGGCAAGCGCGCCCGAACTCGAAGAGACAAAGAATGCCGTCTACAAGTTCGAAGCCGACGGCACCTACTCTGGGGTTACGATCACCGGGGAAAAGACGCCTGCCGGCTCCTTCTCCGTCGCCAACGGCCTCTTCACGGCTGCAGGCGAGATCGCCGTCGACGGCTCGGAAAGCGCAAGCAGGGGCGACCTCTACGTCGCCGACATCGCCCACCACGTGATCGACAAGTTCAGCGAAGCCGGCGCCTACATCTGCCAGATCACCGGTAAGGGCGCAGCGTCGAGCAGCGAGTGCGACAAAGAAACGGAGGGCAGCGCACCGAGCTTCGATCCGACCGGGCTCGCGGTTGGGACCAACGGCGACCTCTATGTCGCAAACCCCGAAGGGGATGCGATCGACAAGTTCGGCCCCTCCGGGGAACTGCTTGCCACGATCAGCGGGTCGGCGATCAGCGAACCGACGATGGTCGCCGTCGGGGAAGCGGGCGACCTCTTCGTGCGCAACGGCGGAAGCATCTTCTTGACGGGGCCGCTGATCGAGGTCAGCGAATCGGGCACCCTGATCGCGAGCCTGAGCCCAAGCGAACCGCGCGGGCTGGCAGCCGATCCGAGCAACGGTCACGCCTACGTCGTGGAAGCCGAAGAATTCGGCGCAAGACCGCGCATCGGCGAGTACGGCGCCGACGGCGCCCTGATCGACACCTTCGGCGCCGAACAGCTTCTGACGGGGCTCACGACGCTCGCTGTGAACGCCCGCACCGGAGCGTTCTACGCGGGCCAGCTGATTGACCTCGTCGACATCTACGGCGGCGATCTGATCATCCCGACCGTCACCACGCAGGCGGCCACGGAAGTCGGCAACACGAAGGCCACGCTCCACGCCGAGGTGGAACCGGCCGGCGGCGCGAAGGTGAGCTCGTGCAGGTTCGAATATGGAACGACGGCCAGCCTTGGAAGCAGCGTCCCCTGCGAACCAAGTGCCGAAACCTCCCCCTACAGCGAAGCGACCGCCGTCACCGCTCACCTCACCGGCCTCTCGGAAAGCACCACCTACCACTTCCGCGTCGTCGCTGAGAACGAGGAAGTGAAGATCGCGAGCCAGGGCGAAACGCTGACGTTTCGAACGACCGGCCCGCCGGCGATAAGCGCAGAGTCCGCAAGCGAAATCGAACGCTACGCGATGACGCTGAACGCGAAGATCAACCCAGACGGCAGCAAAACCGCCTACCACTTCGAATACGGCCCGTGCCCGAGCGAAGGCTCATGCGCCTCCTCGCCCTATCCCCATGCGACCTCCAGCGGCGAACTAGCGCCCGGGACGAGCGAGGTGGCGGTCAGCGCGAGGATCAGCGGCCTGACCGTCGGCACCACCTACCACTTCCGCGCCGTGGCAACCAACGAAGCAAAGACGGTGCAGGGGTCAGAAGCGCTCGCCACGACCACGCCCGTGGCGGGGCTGCGGTACGTGACCGAGGCCTCCGGGCCGCACAGCGCCGAAGTCAAGGCGAGCATCGACCCCTATGGCGAGACCACCGCCTGCAGCTTCCAGTACGTATCGCAGGCGCAGTACGCCGAATCCAAGTACACCCAGGCGGCAACGGTGCCCTGCACTCCCGCGACGATCCCCGGCTCGAGCGGGGCGGCCGGGGTGCTCGCGCGCATATCGGGGCTGCAGATCGACTCGGTCTATCACTACCGCTTCGTGGTGAGCAACGAATCCGGGCAACTGAGCGGCCTGGAAGGCACGCTTATCACGTTCGGGCTGAGCGAATTCGCGGCCGGACTGCTGCGAGGCGAAGGCGAACCATTCACGCAGGCAGGCGGCCACCCCTACGAGCTCACCACCAACATCGTGCTGGCCCAGACGCCGCTTGCGGGAGGGCACGCGCTGCCGGCCGGCAACGTCAAGGACATCCGCGTGCAGCTCCCGCCGGGGCTGATCGGCAACCCGCTTGCCACGCCGCGCTGCACGCAGCGCGCCTCCGAACGCAAGGTCTGCAGCGGCGCCGATCAGGTCGGCACCGTCACGATCGACGCGGCGGCCTTCCCGGAACCGCTGCGCGCGCCGCTTATGAACGTCGTGCCCCCCAAGGGCGTGGCCGCCGAGTTCAGCGCGCGCTTCAACTCCATCGCAAGCGCCTTCATCTACGCGAAGGTCCGGACAGGCGAAGGCTACGCGATCGAAGCGGACAGCCTCCAGATAACCAGCGAGGAAGCGCTGACATCGGTGAAGCTCGTGATGTGGGGCGTTCCGGGCGCATCCAGCCACGACTCCGAACGGGGCTGTCCGACCGCGCGGGACAGCTACAACGAACCGTGCACCGAAACGGCGGGAGAACGCCCCTTCCTCACCGCCCCGACCTCCTGCCCGGGCGGCAACCTCACAACCACAGCGCTCGCCGGCTCCTACCAGGCCCCCGGCGAATACGTGACCAGCACCAGCTCGATGCCCGCGATGAGCGCCTGCGCCAAGCTCCCCTTCAGCCCCTCGATCACGGCCACCCCCGAATCGCACAGCAGCGACTCCCCAAGCGGCCTTCACGTCGAACTGAAGGTCCCCCAGAACGAAAACCCGGTGGGGCTGGCCGAGGCCGACCTGAAGGACGCGAAGGTGGTCCTGCCCGCCGGTGTGACGGTCAACCCCTCCTCGGCAAACGGCCTTGCAGGCTGCCCGCTGCTGACCGGCAAAGAAGCCCACGAAGGCCAGGTGGGGATCGACCTCGAAGACGCAGAACCGGCGAACTGCCCGAACGCCTCAAAGATCGGCTCGGTGCACATAAAGACCCCGCTGCTCGAAGAAGAACTGGTGGGCGGCGTCTATCTGGCGCAGCAGGGCAACGCCGGCCCCTCCCACGGCTCAAACCCCTTCGGATCGCTGCTTGCTCTCTACATCGCAGCTGAGGCGCCGCAACGGGGCGTGGTGATCAAGCTCGCAGGCCACGTGGAAGCGAACCCCACGACGGGCCAGCTGACCACGACCTTCGATGAAAACCCCCAGTTGCCCTTCGAAGATCTGAAGCTCGACTTCTTCGGCGGCCCGCGCGCTGCGCTTGCGACGCCGCGAAGCTGCGGCTCCTATGAGACCACCTCGCTGCTTGAACCCTGGTCGCATGTCGCTGCCGGCGAAGAAGGCACCCCCGATGCCGAACCGACCTCCGCGTTTGCCATCACCTCCGGTCCCGCAGGCTCATCCTGCCCCACAGGCGCAGGTCCCTTCGCCCCCGCCTTCGCGGCGGGCACGCAGAGCAACCAGGCCGGCGCCTTCGGCTCCTTCGTGATGAACCTGACCCGCCAGGACGGCGAACAGCGCCTCTCAACCGTGGCGATGACGCTGCCCGCCGGCATCTCCGGGGAGATCTCCAAAGTCACCCCATGCCCCGAAGCGCAGGCGAACGCAGGCGACTGCCCCGCCTCCTCGCAGATCGGCCACGTGGTCGTGCAGGCGGGGGTGGGCTCTGAGCCTGTCACGCTGCCGCAAGCGGGCAGGCCCGAAGACCCCGTGTATCTCACAGAAAAGTACGAGGGCGCCCCCTTCGGCCTTGCGATCGTCGTGCACCCCGAAGCCGGTCCCTTCGACCTTGCAGAAGGGGCGGGCACCGCCTCCGAGCACCCGATAGTGGTGCGCGCGAAGATCATGGTCAACCCCACCACGGCCCAGGTCAGCGTGATCTCGAACCCGATGCCGCAGATCCTCGATGGCATCCCTCTGGACGTGAAGGCGATCCAGGTCTCGATCGACAGGGAAGCCTTCATGTTCAACCCGACCAGCTGCACCCCCTCCTCGGTGGAGGGGACGATCGGCTCGGCCGAAGGCGCCACAGCCGCGGTCTCGAGCCCCTTCCAGGCCGCAGGCTGCCGCGGGCTGCCCTTCCACCCCCGCTTCTCAGCGGAGATCCACGCCCACCACTCCCGCAGGCGCGGTGAGTACCTGCACGTGGGGATCGAATCCTCCTTCGGGCAGGCGAACATAGGCCGGGTGCACGTGGTGCTGCCCAAGAAGCTTCCCTCCGTGCTCGAAACGCTGAAAGACGCCTGCACCGAAGCGCAGTTCGCCTCAGACCCGGCGGGCTG
>JAJYUP010000138.1 GCA_021792455.1 Actinomycetes bacterium
CTCAGGGCGGAGCGCCGGCACAAGGAACGCATAGATCTCGTAGAGGATCACGGGCAGGGCGAGGATGAACGCGAACAGCAGCGAGACCCCGATCGTCGTCGTGAACGGCTCGCCGATCCCGAGCGTCACGGGCTTCTGGCCTTCGGGACCTCCGGACAGGGCCTTCGCCTCAGCACGCAGCTTCTGCTCGATGGCACCCAGCGTCTCGCGCGTCTGGGCCGAGACCCTGCTTTCACGCTCGAGCGCGCTGAAGCCCTTCGCGACCTGCGTTGCGATATCGCGCGCGCCGACCTCGTCCCTGTAGCTCGCCCCGAGCGGGCCGTGGCCCTCCTCGACCTGCTTCTGAGTCTGGGCAGCCAGCGGCGCGTTGATGATCTTCAGCAGCGAGTGGTTCTGCCAGACGCAGAACGCGAAGGCGAGGCCGAGCACCGCGAGCGAGACGATCAGCCTCGCGCGCAGCTCCTCGAGGTGGCCGACCAGGCTCAGCTGATCGTCGTGCGCGATGCGGCCGATCGCGGCGGCCACCCCCGTCCTTTCTCTTCTGCTCGACACCGTCTGCTCAGCTCTCTCGCGGGAGCCCGTCGATGGTTCCTGCCGCCGTATGGCAGGCTCAGGAGCTCAGGAGCTCGGGCTCGCGCTCGATGCTCCGCTCCGCCTCCACGACGCCGCCCTGGACGACGTTCGCAGCGGGGGCGATCGCATCGGAGTGATTCGTCACGACCGCGTGTTGGGTGTGCGCCTCGCCGCTGATCGTCTCCTTGAAGCCGCGCAGGCCCTCGCCGAGGGAGCGGCCCATCTCCGGCAGGCGCTTCGCGCCGAAGACGAGCAGCAGGATCATCAGCAGAAATGCGATGTGAAGCGGGTTGTCAAGGCCCATTTTCGTTCTTCCTTTCGTGCGTCATCTCGCTCGTTCTCTGCGTCGCCCGCGTCTGGGATGAACCCCGGCGCTGGTGTTCAGAGCGAGCCCATCTCGCAAAGCGACTCTTCGGCATCTCATCCAGCCGTTCTTGTGCTTCAGTTCGCGGCCAACGCGAAACTGGATCACTTTCGCCGCAGCGCCTTCAGACCGAGGGCCGGCGCCTGCACCTCTGCGTGGGCAGCGAGTGATCCGCCGCGCCTGCCGCCGCGCATCAGGTCTTGCAGGGTCGTGCGCGAGGGCCACGCCACCTCGAGCTTCGGCGCGAGGGCATGCCCAGCGCAGCGACCGTCGAAACCAGGCAAGGAGATGCACATGCACCCCACAGTTCAGATCGACCTCGAGGAGATCGACGCCGACGGCGCCATCCGCGAGACTCGCGAAGAGGCCGCCCACGGCCTCGAGCAGGGCGATACGCGCCTCGGCTTCCTTCGCAAGGGAGCGATCGCCGGAGCCGCCGCGATGAGCGGCGGCGCGGTGCTCGGCGCCCTCGCCGGCAGCGCGGTCGCAGCCGGCACCGGAAGGCCCCCCGCGAGCTTCGGGAGGGGCGACATCGGGATCCTCAACTACGCGCTCACGCTCGAGTATCTCGAGGCGGCCTTCTACAAAGGCGCTGTCAGGGCGAAGATGAGGCTCAACGCGGACACCGAGGCGTTCCTCAAGACCACGGTCAAAGACGAGGACGCCCACGTCGCGTTTCTGAAGAAAGCTCTCGGTTCCAAGGCTGTCAAGGAACCGAAGTTCAACTTCAAAGGCACGAACGCCCGTCCAGGCACCTTCATCAAGACCGCCTTCGTGCTCGAGAACACCGGCGTCCACGCCTACCTCGGGCAGGTCGGCAACATCGCCAACAAGGCCTACCTCGCGGCGGCGGGCTCGATCCTCCCGGTCGAGGCGCGCCATGCCGCCGTCGCGGGCCTGCTCATCAAGGCCTCTGAGGCGGAGATCACCCCGGACGGCCCCTTCGACACGCCCTACACCGCCCAGAAGGTCCTGAAGGCGGTGGAAGGGACGAAATTCATCGTCTGAAGCTCGTCGTTGTCTCGTCCGGGCACCACTGATCTGGTGCCCTGATCGGTCTCACCTCCAAGCAGGACTGCGGCCCGAGCGCCCCAAGCCGGCGCTCGGGCCTTTCTCTGCGCATTCACTCCTCTGTCGCGATCCCTCGGTGCGCAGCGGCGGCGGCGGACTTCTCGAGCGGTGCGTTAGCCTGGATTATCGGCGGGCGGTTTGTTCACCCGTCGCGTTGAGGATCTGATCGCCGGCTGAGCCGCGAGGGCCGCCGGCCGGCTGCTCGTGTTGCCGAGCGGCATGAGCGGGTTCAACGGTATTGGTGGATGGTGCTCGGGTGGATGGATGGAGTGGTTGTGCCCGCGACTCGCGACGGCCGCCGCCGGATTGGCCAGATTTGCGTGCTTTCATCGGCTCTGGCGCGTTCGCGCCAGCTTTTCCGCCGGGAGGACGACTATCATATCTCCCGTAGTTCGTCCACCAATGGCGTTGAGCAATGGCCCGTCCTGGACACGAGCGCTTCACCGAGCCGGCGGTCGCCGCGCACCGCCGCTATGAGGCGCTGCGCGCCTACTTCGTCGAGGAAGCCTCGGCGCAGGAGGTAGCAGGGCGCTTCGGCTACACCGAGGCGAGCGTGCGGACGCTGATCTCCCGCTATCGCGACGCGGATCTCCGCGGACTCTTCGCCGAGACCCGCCCGGGCCCCAAGCGCCAGCCGAAGAAGGACGCCGCCAGGGATCTGGCGATCAAGTTGCGGCGCGAGCGCCACGGGATCGAGGAGATCGTCGCCGAGCTCGAGCGGGCGGGCACGCCGCTATCGCGCACCGCGACCTGGGAGATCCTCAAGGAGGAGGGACTCTCGCGCATGCCCAAGCCGTCGCGGCCACCGAAGGGGCCGGCGCAGCCCGAGCGGCTGTCCGCGCCGAGGGTGCGCGTGCTCTGCGAGGAGGACTGGCCCAAGCAAGGTGCCATCCAGACTCAGCACGCCGGCCTGTTCTTGCTCGTGCCGGAGCTGGTCGAGCTGGACCTCCCCGGCCTGGTGGGGGAAGCCGGCTGGCCGTCAACCAGCCAGCTTCCGGCGATCCACTCGGTGCTCTCGCTTTTGGCGCTCAAGCTCTCAGGCCGCCGCCGGCGAAGCCACGTGCGCTCGGTCGTGCACGACCCGGCACTCGGCATCTTCGCCGGGCTGAACGTGCTGCCCAAGACCTGGCACCTGAGCACCTACAGCTACCGCACCACGCGTGCCCAGCAGCTCGCGTACTTCGAGGCGCTGCAGCCACGGCTCCGCGACGCCGGGCTGCTCGGCGAGCAGGGCCTGAACATCGACCTTCACGCGATCATGAGCTACGGCGAGGACACGATCCTCGACAAGCACTACGTTCCCCGCCGCTCACAGCGGACGCGCTCCGTCTTGACGTTCATCGCCCAGGATCGCCAAGAGCACACGATCATCTACTCAAACGCGGAACTGACCGCGCGAGCGCAGGCCGGCGAGGTGATCAACTTCTGCGGCTTCCATGAGCGCACCCACGGCGAGCTGCCGAAGCTGCTGGTCTTCGACGGCAAGCTCACCACCCACGAGCACCTCGCCGAGCTGAATGAGCTCGGCGTCGGTTTCATCACCCTGCGCCAGCGCTCCCCGAAGCTGATCGCCACGCTGCAAGCGCTCCCAGCGAGCGCGTGGACCAAGACCCGGCTTGACCGCGCAGGCAAGCACAAGAGCGCCAGCTACCACGAAGACCAGGTCACGCTCGCCGGCTCGAACTTCCGCCAGCTCGCCGTGCAAGGCCTCGGCCGCGACCAGCCAACGCTGATCCTCACCAACCGCCCAGAGATGACCGCCAAGCAGCTGATCTGCCGCTACGCCAAGCGCTGGGGGATCGAGAACCAGCTCTCAGAGCAGATCCGCGCCTTCCACCTCGACTCGCTCTGCTCCCAAGTCCCCCTCGCCGTCGACTTCGACGTTGCGCTCACGATCCTCGCCGACATCGTCTATCGGCGATTCGCAAGGGGCCTGCACGCCGCCTACCACCACCAGACGCCCGACACGATCCGCGACTACCTGATCAACGGCATCGGCGAACTGGCCTTCAGCCCCGGCCACGTCGAAGTCCGTCTACGCCGCCGCACCCACACCCCCGCGCTACTCGACGCCGCCTACCAGACCAAGAAGATCGACGTCCCCTGGTGGGGCGGACACACCCTCAGCTACAGTTTCCCCGCCCGCTGAGCCGCCGCGAATCCTCAACCGAATTAATGAACCGATAATCGAGGTTAGCGTGGATCCTCATCCGGAACCTCCTTGGAGTCGAGTGGCGCAACACCCTCAGCCTTCGGGGAGGCCCGGATGAACAACGTGGTCAGGGCCTGCACCCAGCTCCTGCCTGGCGACCACCATCGAGCCGCGTACACCGAGCACCCGAATAGGAGGAGCAACCATGCAGATGCAAGCGGCAGTCCTCGAGCAGTTCGGCCAGCCACTGGTCGTGACAGATGTCGATCTCGCCGAACCAAAGGCTGGCGAGGCCCTCGTACGCCTCGTCGCCTGCGGCGTCTGTCACACCGACCTCTACACCGCCTCGGGCGTCGACCCGTCCGGATATGCGCCGACCGTGCTGGGTCACGAGGGCGCAGGCGTCGTCGAGGCGGTCGGGCCAGGCGTCGAGTCGGTCGATGTCGGCGACCACGTCGTCACGCTCTTCTCCCCGCAGTGCCGCAGGTGCGAGCACTGTTTGAGCGGCCTGAGCAACATCTGCCTCGCCATCCGCGAGCAGCAGAACAAGGGCTGTCTCCCCGACGGAACGACGCGCCTTTCGCGTAATGGTGAGCCCATCCGCCACTTCATGGGCACCTCGACGTTTGCCGAATACACGGTGATGCCGGAGATCGCGCTGGCCAAGATCAGCCGGGAGGCGCCGCTCGATGCCGCATGCCTGTTCGCCTGCGGGCTCTCAACCGGGCTGGGCGCGGCAATGTACACGGCATGCGTCCGAGCCGGCTCGACCTGCGTCGTCTTCGGCGCCGGCATGGTCGGCCTCGGCGCGGTTGCCGGCTGCCGGCTCCAGAACGCGGAGCGGATCATCTGCATCGATCTCTCAGCCGAGCGCCTGAAGCTGGCGCGTGCGCAGGGCGCGACCGATCTCTGGCAGACCGGGCCGGACATAGTGCAGCGGATTCAGTCGGAGACGCGCGGCTTCGGGGCCGACTACACCTTCGAGGCGACCGGCAGGGTCGAGGTCATGCGCCAGGCAGTCGAGTCGGCGCGGATGGGATGGGGTCTCTGCACGATCGCGGGCGTCGCCGGCAAGGGCGAGACCCTCGATGTCATCCCCCGCTGGCTGATCCAGGGCCGCCGCATCGCGGGCTCCTCGTTCGGCGGCGTGAAAGGGCGCGACCAGGTGCCAGAGCTCATCGAGCGCTGCCTCGCGGGCGAGATCGACGTCGAGCCGTTCATCTCCCACCGCATCACCCTGCCGGAGGTCAACCGAGCCTTCGAGCTGATGGAGGCGCAGGACGGCATCCGCAGCGTCATCACGTTCGGATGAGCGATCGCCGAGGTCGAGATCGCGGAGGGATGGATCCCCGGATCGGCTCGCGGGGTGGCGGCTCGCCTCGGTCGCGGCAGCGGCCGCGGCGCTGCTGCTCCGCTCGCCCACCACGAAGGATCGAAGGCAGATCAGACGCGCGCGACGATCACCGGTGCCTCTGTGGGCGCCAGGGTGCCGCCGGCGGGCTCCGCCGTCACCATCACCTCACTCACGCCCGTAAGCTCGCCGGGGATGGCCACCGTCGCAGCTCCGCTCGAAGTCGGCGCAAACAGCGCCGAGGTCGCCTCCAGCGCTCCTGCACCGCCTCGAAGCTTCAGCCACACCTCGTAGATGCGACTGCCTCCGGGCTCTGGCATGTGCGAGACGGTCAGCCAGGCCCGTGATCCGCTGCGGTGCAGCTGTGCTGAGGCGCCGCGGATGCTCACCTGCGCGCTCACCGTCGTCGTCTTCGGGGAGCTTGGCGAGGCGATCAGGAGCGCTCCGAGCGCGCAGCCGATCGCCAGGGTCGCGCACGAGCTGCCCACCAGTGCGAGCCGGTGGGAGCGCCACCGACCCTGCCGCCTGCCGCTCCTGCGCTCCGCTTTGCCGATGGACCCCGTCGCCGCCGCCTCTGCGCGCACCGCCTCCAGCACGCGTCCGCGCAGCTGCGCTGGC
>JAJYUP010000139.1 GCA_021792455.1 Actinomycetes bacterium
CAGAGAGGTGCTCGCCGCCTGCAGGCGCTTCCACCTCGCAAAGCGCAGAAGGGTCTTCATCGAGTACGTCATGCTCGAGGGCGTCAACGACAGCTGGCAGCAGGCTCTCCAGCTTGCGCAGCTGCTTCAGGAGTTCAGCGCAGACCTCAGCGACTCCAGCGCGCAACCCGCCGCCGGCGGCTCCAGCACGCCACACAGCTCCAGCGGCTCCAGCACGCCGCACAGCTCCAGCGGCTCCAGCACGCCGCACGGCTCCAGCGGCTCCGGCGCGAAGGCACACCGCAGCATCTTCAAGGTCAACCTCATCCCCTACAACCCCACGGCGACCGGCTCAGGCCTCTCCTGCTCCAGCGTCGAGGCGATCGCCGCCTTCAAGTCTGTGCTGCTCTCCCACCACATCCCCGTCACCGTTCGCCTCAACAGGGGCAGGGACATCGACGCAGCGTGCGGGCAGCTCGCCGCCAGATCTCATCACGCCGCCTTCGCAAAGGCCCCTAAGGCTCACCTCGGCAGTTCAACCGTCGTCGGCATGCCGGCGGCGTCGATCACCTCGGCTGACACCGCACCTGGATGGCGGATGATGTAGACGTTGCCTTCGACGGGCACCTCTTCGGCGCCCGCTTGCGGCATCTTCCAGAGCGCTCTTCGTTTCGCTGCTCGCGCTCACGAACCCGCTGCTCGCCGGCACCGCGGAGCACTCCACTGCCCACCTGGACCCCTTCCTCATCCCGCTGCTCTCCTCGGAACAGCGGAGCATCACGGAGCGCAGCCGCAGCCCTGCGCTATCCATCGGCCTCTGAGCCGGCGGAGCGGGCGTCGCCGGCCCGCGCGTCGCCGGCTGCGAGCAGGCGCTCCCTCAGATCCTTCTCTTCGGCTGGGCTTGGGTCCCAGCGGGCTGGGTCTGGCAGATCTGACAAGGCGTTCAACCCGAACATCATCAGGAACTTCGTCGTCGTCCTGTACAGCGTCGCACCGAACTCGGAGCGGCCCGCCTCCTCCACCAGGTCCCGCTCGAGCAGCGCAGCGGTCGCGGAGTCGGCGCTCACGCCTCTCATCCTGCTCATCTCGGGACGGGAGATCGGCTGCAGATAGGCGATGATCGCGAGGGTCTCCATCTGCGCTGGGCTCAGCCTCGCCAGCCGCCGCCTCCCAAGCAGCCGCCTCGCCGCCTCCTCGTGCTCTGGCGCGCTTGCGAGCGTCAGGCCGCCTGCGAGCTCTCGCAGGCGCAGACCGCTGCGCGACGCGGCGTGGCGTTCACCAAGCACTGCGGCGGCGGCGCCGACCTCCTGCTCTGTGCGGCCCATCGCCTCCGCGAGATCGGCCAGCTGCACTGGATCCTCGGAGAGGAACAGCAGCGCTTCGACCGCGTTTGCAAGCTCCGTGATCCCCGCAGCGTCACCGTTTCGACCCTCTGAGCGCTCGCCTGCTGGGACAACCGCTGGCGCCTCGTGTCCGTTGCCTGCGGGGACAGCCTCCGGCCCTTCGTGTCCGTTGTCTGCGGGGACAACCGCTGGCGCCTCGTGTCCGTTGTGCCCGCTCATGCCGCTCGCAGAGCCTGCCCAGGGGTCAGGCGCCCGATCGATATCTCACCGAAGCTCTCGCTCTGCTCCCACAGGGCCTCGCCCTGCCGGTAGAGCTCCAGCAGCGCGAACAGGGTCACCGCGACCGTCACCCTGTCTGCGCCCGCCACGGCCTCCTCGAAGGAGAGCCTGCCTGTAGGCCCCAGCTTCGCGATCAGACGCCGCAGATGACGCAGCCGCTCGCTCAGGCTCACCCGTTGGATCGTCATGTGCCTCACGCTGATCGGCGGTGGCATCCTCAAAAGCGAGCCGATCGCCTCGCCGAGACGCGCCGCGTCCTCTGATCGCTGCCCTGCCTCTGGGACGTGCCTTCGCAGCTGCTTTGGCGGCGGCGCGAAACGGTAGCGGCACCCTTCCTCGCGATCGAGCAGCGTGCGCATGTGCGCCGCGGCGCCCCGGTGGCGGCGTGCCTGGCGCATCCTCACCAGAAGCTCCTCCGCCGCCTGCTCAGGCTCGAGCTCGAGCAGCTCCTCCTCCTCCTCGCCCGCCAGCAGCAGCCGGGACTTCAGCTCGAGCAGGGCGGCGATCAGGACGATGAATTCAGTCGCCGACTCGAGATCGAGCTCGCCGGCGCGCTCGAGGTGGTCGAGGTAGGACAGCACCACCTCCGCGATCTCGAGCTCCATCAGATCGACCTCCTCGCGGAGGATCAGAGTCAGGAGCAGGTCGAAGGGCCCGCTGAACAGATCGAGGTCGAGCTCGAGCGCCGCTATGCCCATTCGCTCACGTTAGCGAGCGTGCCTGATGGCTGTGCGTGCCCGCCACCGTTCGAGGGCCGACGCCCATCACCTCGCGCACCTCCGCAAGCGTCTCGCGTGCTATCAGGCGAGCCTTCGCTGCGCCTGAGCCGAGCACGCGCTCGAGCTCCGCCTCCTCGCCGCGCAGTGCTCCATAGCGCTGCTGCACTGGCGCCAGCATCTCCACGACCGCCTCTGACACCGCCGCCTTCAGCTCGCCGTATCCGCGCGCGCTCGCCATCCGCTCTTCGACCTGCTCAGGCGAGATCTGCCGCGCGGCGGCGAGGATCTCGATCAGATTCGAGACACCAGCCTTCTGCGGGCTGCGCACGATCTCCGTCCCAGAGTCGGTCACCGCCCGCTTCAGCTTGCGCTCGATCGCCTCTCGCCCCTCCAGCACGTAGATCGTGCCCTCCTGCGAGCCGCCCGTCGTCGACATCTTCCTGCTCGGGTCCTGGAGGTCCATTATCCGTGCGCCCACCTCAGGTATGCGGTGCTCTGGAACTGCAAGCACTGGCGCACCGCCGCCGAAGCGCTGGTTGAAGCGGATCGCGATGTCGCGCATCAGCTCGACGTGCTGGCGCTGATCGTCGCCGACGGGCACGTCGGTGGCGCGGTAGGCGAGCACGTCAGCCGCCATCAGCACTGGATACAGAAACAGGCCCGCAGACACGAGCTCCCGCTGCGCAGCCGACTTCTCCTTGAACTGGTGCATCCGCTGGAGATCCCCGAACGCCGTCACGCTCGACAGCAGCCAGGTCAGCTCCGTGTGCTCGGCGACGTCGCTCTGCCGAAAGAGGACGCAGCGCTCGGGATCCAGGCCGGCGGCGAGCAGCAGCGCCGCGAGGTCGTACACGCTCCGCCGCAGCTGCACGGGGTCGTAGGCGACCGTCAGGGCATGCAGATCGACGATGCAGTACAGCGCCTCGCCTTCGCGTTGACTTGTGACGTACCTCCTGATCGCACCGATGTAGTTGCCGAGGTGCTTCGCGCCCGTCGGCTGTATGCCGGAGAAGATCCTCATTCAGGCTGCAGGCTAACGAAGCGCAGGGCTGGAGATGCCGAGCGGCGCTGCAGAGGCCGCGTCAGCGTCGGCTCTGACGCGAGCCCAAGGAGCATCGATCTCGCAGAGCGCCCGCCCAGCGCTGAGAGCAGGTGCTATTTGGATCATGACTGTGATTCACTGTCTCACTGTCGGTCCCCCGCCGACACTTTCGGTCCCCCGCCGAGGAGACGGACCTGTGAGCGCGACACGACAGATACCAGCAGCCGAGCCTGCGGACGCAGCCGAAGCGACGGACCTCCGGGCCCAGACGGCCCGACGCACACCGACCGACTCGCAGGCACCTGCCGGCACGCTGAGCCCAAGCGGAGCACAGGCGCACACCTCGCCATCTGGGCCGATCGCGAGAGCTCAGCTGCCGCTGCCGCCGCTGCTCAGGCTCCCACGCACCGTGCAGCAGCTCCGGTTCGGGATGCGCCAGGCGTCGTTCCTGCTCGCCGCACAGCGTCAACTCGGCGATGTGTTCCGCATCTCGGGTGTGCTGTCTGACGACTGGATCGCCGTCACCAGCAACCCTCAGCACGTCCGGGCCCTGTTCACCGCCTCTCCTGCGCTCGTGCCATCGCTCACCGGCGAGTCCCCGCTTCGCCCGATCGTCGGCCCGAGCTCCGTGCTCACGCTGCTTGGGGAGCGCCACATGCGCCAGCGCAGGCTGCTGTTGCCTCCGTTCCATGGCGAGGCTGTGCAGCGGTATGTTCAGATGATCGAGCGGGCCGCCCAGCGGGAGATCGACGTCTGGCCGGTTGGCGAGCCGTTCGCGCTCGCACCAAGGATGCAGGCGATAACCCTCGAGGTCATCATGGCGGGGGTGTTCGGGGTGGAGGGCCTGCCGCCGAAGGGGACCCTCGAGCGCCGGCTCAGAGACGAGATCCGCAGGATCGTCGACTTCTCGACGAAGCCGCTTGCGCTGATCGCCGAGATCGTGCTGCTGCGCAGAGCGCGCCGTGGCAGGGTCCTCAGCGGAGTCATCGGCGAGCTCGACAGGATGCTCTACGCGCTCATCACAGAGCGCCGCCAGAGTGAGCGCCGCTCCGACATCCTCTCCATGCTGCTCGACGCCGTCGACGAGGACGGCCGGGCTATGAGCAGCGAAGAGCTGCGCGACGAGCTCATCACACTCGTGCTCGCCGGCCACGAGACGACCGCGAACTCGCTTGCGTGGGCCTTTGAGCGCCTGCTGCGCCACGGCGACGCCTACGATCGCCTGCGGGAGCTCGTCCGTGCCCAGCACGCCCCGCAGGAGGCGGCGGACTACATAGAGGCCTGCATCCAGGAGTCGATGCGGACACGGCCGGTCGTCCCCTCGATCGGAAGGCGGGTCACCGTGCCCTGGCGCCTTGGTGCATTCGACGTGCCATCGGGGGCGGCGATCATGATCAGCATCCTGCTGCTGCACCACCGCGAAGACGTCTACCCGCAGCCGTTCGCGTTCTCGCCGGAGCGCTTCCTTGGCGTGAAGCCTGGCACCTGCACCTGGATCCCCTTCGGTGGAGGCGTCAGGCGCTGCCTCGGCGCGACGCTCGCCCTCGCTGAGCAGCGCGCCGTCATGCGTGCGGTCGCCGCCCGCACCGACATGGTCGCGCCGGACCCGCAGCCGGAGCGGATGCGCCACCGCAACGTCACGATGGTCCCAGGGCATGGCGCGCTCGTGAAGATCGTGCGACGGCTGCCAGAGCGGTAGGAGCTCTCGGAGCTCCTTTCAGCGCACCCCGCCGTCAGGCGCGGCCGCACACAGGGCGCACACCGGCACGCGCGGTGACAGGGGGCACGCGCATGGAGATCCACACAGGGCACGGACTGGTGCAGGGGGCAGGTGCAGGGACATCATCACAGGGCACGCGCACTCCACGCCCGGGCACGCTCGCAGTGGCGTGCGGCAGCCGGTGATGACTGTGATGCTGTAGGATATGCATCATGCGCACCACCGTCGCGATCGACGAGCACCTGCTCGCAGCCGCCAAGCGGGTCGCGAGGGAGCGTGAACAGACGCTTGGCCAGTTCATGGAGGGGGCGCTGCAGCGCGAGCTCGCTGAGCGCGAGGCGGAGACGGAAGTAGAGGTCCCTGTGTTCAGAGACGGCAACGGGCCCAGCCCTGGCCTCGATCTCCGCTCCAATCGGGCGCTCCTCGAAGCGCTCGACGACTCGGCATCTCTGCACACGGCACGTTGACGCTCCTCGAACACGTTCAAGCTCCGCGGCGACGTTCAAGCTCCGCGGCGACGTTCAAGCTCCGCGGCGACATTCAAGCTACTCGCCCACCTTGAAGCTCCTCGACGTCAACGTCATCCTCGCCGCGCATCGCGATGACCATCCCGATTTCACGACCGCGAGGGCGTGGCTCGACCACATGCTCCGCTCACGCGAGCGCTTTTCCGTGATCGACATCGTCGCGGGCGCGTTCCTTCGCGTCGCGACGAACAGGCGCATCTTTCCGGTGCCAACCCCGCTGCCAACTGCGTTCGCCTACCTCAGCGCTCTCAGGGCGCAGCCGGGTCACGTCAGGCTTGCCCCGGGAGCAGACCACCTGCGACTGCTTCAGCGCCTCTGCGAGGAAACCGAGGCCTCAGGCGATCTGATCCCTGACGCGCAGCTCGCTGCCATCGCGATCGAGCAGGCATGTGAGCTCGTCTCCTTCGACCGCGACTTCGCGCGATTCTCCATGGTGCGCTGGGTGCGCCCCCCGGATTCGGCCGCCTCCGCT
>JAJYUP010000140.1 GCA_021792455.1 Actinomycetes bacterium
CCTGCCGCTCCCGTCAGGTTCACTTCAACAGCGTCGCTCGAGAGGCTGTGAAGTCGCTTCTTCAGAGTGCCGGCAGCAGCGACCGTTTCATTTGGCTGCTTTGCCGCACCAGCCTCAACGATCGCGGTGTGACCGTCAGGTGAGATCGACGTTCCAGCTGCAGGCGGCAGCACGACGCTCACCGCCGAGCTGCGCTCGAGGGTGCCCTCGACGCGCTTGACGACCGCTTGGAATCCTGGATCTGTGATGGTTTCAGACGGCGAGTAGAGCACTGTCATCAGCCCATAGCTGCCAAGGCCCGAGAAGTCGCGTTCGATCAGGGCCCGCGCCTGGGCGGACTGCGATCCGCTCGCTTCCCATCCTGCGCCGGAGAGGGCTGTCTCCACCCTCGGTGCAAAGAAGCCGAGCCCAACTGCGATCACGAGCCACGACGCGAGAACGATCCGGAAGTGGCTCGCCGTCCACTGCCCGAGCGTGCCGACGGGTCCAAGCTTGCGAGGTGCGGGGGCCTCTTCCAGTACTCGAGGCTCGTTTGGTGCTGCTGTGATCGAACTCATGCGCGCGAGCGTATCACAACTGCACAGTTGTGTATGCGAGGAAGTGGTCCGCTTCCGGCCAGCCTCCCGGCGCAACCCGCACGCTCACGAGACGCGGCGCACTCTCCCACCAGTGGCAGCGGCATCTCGCCAGAGGCAGCGGCATCTCGCCAGAGGCAGCGGCATCTCGCCAGAGGCAGCGGAATCCCGCCAGAGGCAGCGGAATCTCAGACGTTCACGGTTCAGCCGCGAGCTGTCGTGCCTGGGCGTGTGCTCGCTGCCCCTTCGACGAGCGCAGAGAGCTCCGCGAGCTGCGCCTGCAATCCGCCGCAGACCTGCTCGCAGAGGTCGTAGACGCCGCGGTCCGCGATGCTGTAGATCGAGGCGTTGCCGTGCTTGCGCCGCGAGACGACACCCGCTTGAAGGAGAATCCCGAGGTGCTTTGACGCGTTCTGCTGACTGGTGCCAAGCCGTTCGGTGATCTCGCTGACGCTCAGGTCACGCTCGCGGAGAAGGTCGAGAATCCGGATCCGCAGCGGCTCGCCGATCACGCGCAAGCGCGAGGCGATCATCTCTGCAAGCTCAGGTGTCAGGGGGCTTGGCAGCGCCATCGGGGTGGATTCAGATGCTCAACGGGCAGACACAGCCTCCAGCCGAGGATACAACCTCGGAGTTGTGCGTTCGCGCGATCGCCGACCCAGCGCGAGCGACGAGCCGCTAGGAGGCCGTGTAGTCAGCGAACCGAACCTCGCTCGCTGGGCGTGCCTGCCCTTCGGCGCGCTCTTTCACCTCTGCGGAGGGAAACTCGTGGGCGGGAAGGCTCGCCAAGTCCTCGTATGCGCGCCATCGCCGCCAGACAGCCTGCTCAGCCAGCGCCTCGAGGCGCTTCGCCTCCACGGGGTGAACGTCGCTCAACGCGCGGTAGCGCAGCTCGCCGCGACGGTACTGCGCAAGCGGGATCCGGGGCCTCGGCGAGTCGAGCAGGAAGGGGTTGCCTCCTGCGGTGCGCACCATCGGGTCGTAGCGCATCAGCGGCCAGTGGCCGCTGCCGACCGCGCGATACTGCTGGGTGAGCGCGTCGCGCATCTCGTATCCGTGAGCGATGCAGTGGCTGTACGCGATCAGAAGGGAGGGTCCGTCGTATGCCTCTGCCTCCCTGAAGGCACGCAGAGTCTGCTGCGGGTCCGCGCCGATCGCCACCCGTGCCACGTACACGTCGGCGTAGGCGATCGCCTGGAGTGCGAGATCCTTGTTCGGCATCGTCTTGCCCGCTGCCGCGAACCTCGCGACTGCGCCAAGCGGAGTGGCCTTCGACATCTGCCCGCCCGTGTTCGAGTACACCTCGGTGTCGAGAACGAGGACGTTCACGTTGCGCCCGCAGGCAAGAACGTGATCCAACCCCCCAAAGCCGATGTCATAGGCCCACCCATCGCCGCCGACGATCCACACGCTGCGACGAACGAGGTGGTCGATCACGCTGCGCAGATCCGTCGCCTCCGGGCAATCGATCCCGTCCAGTCGTCGCTCGAGCTCTCCAAGGCGCTCTCGCTGAGCTGCGAGCTCCGACTCGCGGAGCTGCGGCGCGTTCAGGATCGCCTCGACGAGCGGCGCACCAAGCGTCTCGCGCATCTCACGCAGTCGGGCACGCGCGACCTCGTGCAGGTGATCAGCGGCGAGCCGCAGCCCGAGCCCAAACTCCGCGTTGTCCTCGAAGAGCGAGTTCGACCACGCCGGACCCCTGCCATCCCTGTTCGCCGCCCATGGCGTCGTCGGCAGGTTGCCGCCATATATCGACGAGCAGCCGGTTGCGTTCGCGATCACAGCGCGGTCGCCGAACAGCTGCGAGAGCAGCTTCAGGTACGGCGTCTCGCCGCAGCCGGCGCAGGCGCCGGAGAACTCGAACAGAGGCTCGAGAAACTGGGTGCCACGCACCGTGCCGAAGTCGACGCGAGCGCGATCGTTCACAGGCAACGTCTCGAAGAACGCGATGCTCTCGCGCGCGGCCGCAAGCAGTGGCTCCCTCTCTGCGAGGTTGATCGCCTTGCGAGCCGGATCATCAGGCGAGCTGACGGGGCAGGCCTGCACGCACAGCTCACAGCCGGTGCAGTCCTCGACGTACACCTGCAGACTGAAGCTCGCCTCTGGCACACCCGGAGCGTTCAGCGTCGCTGCTCGAAAGCCGTCAGGCGCATCCTTCAGCTTTGCGCGATCGAACCAGCGAGACCGGATCACGCTGTGAGGGCAGATGAAGCTGCAGTTGCCGCACTGGATGCACAGCTCCTGATCCCATTCTGCGACGAGATCGGAGACGTTTCGCTTCTCGAAGGCGGCGGTGCCGCTCGGGTAGGTCCCGTCCGCCGGCAGGACGCTCACAGGCAGCTCATCACCCCGACCGGCGATCATCGCTGCGGTCACGCCTCGCACGAAGGCAGGCGCTCTCTCACTGACGACGGGGGCGCGCTGACGCACAGCGGTGAGCCGATTGGGCACCTCTGCACGCTGCAGGGCGGCAAGCGCGCGATCGACGGCCACCTCGTTGCGACGGACGACCTCCTCCCCGCGGCGCCCGTAGGTCTTCGCGAGCTGTGCCTTCATCGCCTCGATTGCACGAGAGAGCGGCAGGGGGGCCGCGATCGCGAAGAAGCACGCCTGCAGCACCGTGTTCACGCGTCCTGCGATCCCCGCCTCGCGCGCGATCGTCGAGGCGTCGACCACGTAGAGCTTCAGCTCCTTCGCGAGTATCTCCCGCTGCACCTCGAGCGCAAGGGCGTCCCAGACGCGCTCAGGTGGGTGGTGGGTGTTCAGCAGCAGCGTCGCGCCTGGCGCCGCCCTCTGCAGAACCTCGTCGCGCTCGAGCAGCGCGAACTGATGGCAGCCGACGAAGCTCGCCTGAGACACGAGATACGGCGCGCGAATGGGATACGGGCCGAAGCGCAGGTGCGAGACGGTCTGAGATCCGGACTTCTTGGAGTCGTAGACGAAGTAACCCTGCGCGTGCACCCCACGCTCGGTGCCGATGATCTTGATCGTGTCCTTGTTCGCACCGACGGTGCCGTCAGATCCGAGGCCGAAGAAGACGGCGCGCACCGTCTCGGAAGGCTCGATCTGAAGCGAAGGATCGTAAGAGAGGCTCGTGTGAGAGACGTCGTCGTCGATTCCGATCGTGAAGCGTCTGCGCGGCCGCTCATTGGCGAGCTCCTCGAATACGCCAGCGACCATGCCAGGGGTCAGCTCCTTCGATGAGAGCCCGTATCGGCCGCCGATCACCGTCGGCATCGACTCGCGGCGCCCATCGGCACAAGCCTCGCCGAGCGCCGCAAAGACGTCGAGGAACAGGGGCTCACCGTGCGAACCGGGCTCCTTCGTGCGGTCGAGCACCGCGACGCGCTGGGCGCTCTCAGGCAGCGCGGCGAGCAGCGACTGCTCTGGAAAGGGGCGGTAGAGGCGGACCTGCACAGCGCCGACGCGCTCGCCTAGACCCCGCAGATGAGCGACCGTCTCGAAGGCGGTCTGCCCACCTGAGCCCATCACGACGACCACTCGCTCGGCTTCTGGATCTCCGCAGTACTCGACGGTGCTGCAGTGCCGCCCTGTGCGATCGTGAAGCTGCTCCATCACCTCCTCGACGACAGCAGGCACGCGCGCGTAGAACGGGTTCACCGTCTCCCGCGCCTGGAAGTAGACATCAGGGTTCTGTGATGTCCCCCGCACGAACGGGCGGTGAGGGGAGAGCGCACGCGCGCGGTGGTCATGCACGAGCCTCTCAGGGATGAGCGCGCGCAGATCCTCATCGGAGAGCAGCTCGATCGTGTTCAGCTCATGGGAGGTGCGGAAGCCGTCGAAGAAGTGCAGGAAGGGCACACGCGTGCGCAGCGTCGCGGCATGCGCGATCAGCGCGAGGTCATGCGCCTCCTGCACAGAGGCAGAGCAGAGCATCGCAAAGCCCGTCTGCCGCGCGGCCATCACATCCGAGTGATCACCGAAGATCGACAGCGCCTGCGCTGCGAGCGAGCGGGCGGCGACGTGGATCACCGTCGATGTCAGCTCGCCCGCGATCTTGTACATGCTCGGGATCATCAAGAGCAGCCCCTGCGAGGCTGTGAACGTGGTCGCGAGCGCTCCGCCCTGGAGCGCTCCGTGAAGGGCGCCGGCGGCACCGCCCTCGCTCTGCATCTCCAACACGCTCGGCACCGCACCCCACAGGTTGCGCTCACCGGCCGCCGCCCATTCGTCCGCATGCTCGGCCATCGGCGATGCCGGGGTGATCGGGAAGATGCAGCAGAGCTCGCTGCACCGGTAGGCGACCGACGCCGCCGCCTCGTTGCCGTCGACCACAGAAGGCATCAGCGACCTCCCTCGCTCACATCCGTGGAGACGAGGGACGCCTCAGGCGGATCTGGAACGCCTTCGTCGATCATCTCGATCGCATGTACAGGACACTGCTCGAAGCATGCGCCACAGCCCGTGCAGCGGTCGTAGTCGAAGCGGTAGCGCAAGCCCACGCCAAGCTTGATCACCGCATCCTCTGGACAGGCGCCGAGACAGCCGTCGCATTCGCAGCAGTTCCCGCAGGACAGGCATCTGCCCGCCTCGAAGCTCGCCTGCTCCCGTGCGAAGCCGCCGATCACCTCCACAAAGCCTGCTATGCGCTCGGAGGGATCGAGCTGCGGCTCAGACCTGCGTGGGGAATCGCCGAAGTACCAGAGATGCAGGCCGTCGAAGCCGGCGAGCGGGTGCTTCGCCGCGCGCTGCAGCCTCTTGTGGCCGAGGTGGGCGTCGATCTCGCGTGCGGCGCGCTTGCCGTGGCCGACGCCGACAGTCACCGTCCGCTCAGCAGGCACCATGTCCCCGCCTGCGAACACCCCAGGACAGCCTGTCATCAGCGAGTCGGAGACCCGGATCGTTCCATCGTCTTCGAACTCCACCCCAGGCAGCGAGCGCAGAAAGCCCGTGTCAG
Source organism: Actinomycetes bacterium (assembly GCA_021792455.1). Lineage (GTDB taxonomy): Bacteria > Actinomycetota > Thermoleophilia > Solirubrobacterales > Solirubrobacteraceae > Palsa-744. The sequence continues at coordinate 5,494 of JAJYUP010000140.1, forward strand.
CTTCCTGTCCAAGTGCGAGGATCACCGAGTCTGCGCTGAGGGTCTCGAGCTGGCCCGTCGGCTGCGGGAACCCTTTCTCGTCCAGCTCCATCACCTCGACCTGCAGCTCTCGGCCCTCAAATGCCTTGACCGTTCGCAGCCAGTTCATCCGCACGCCCTCCCGCTCAGCTTCGCAGGTCTCCTGCTCGTGGGCGGGCATCTGCTCGCGGGTGCGCCTGTACACGATCACCGCCTCTTCGGCCCCAAGGCGGCGGGCGGTGCGCGCCGCGTCGATCGCTGTGTCGCCGCCGCCGTAGACGGCGACGCGACGCCCTATCGCCGGACGCTGTCCAGAGGCGACGCCATGCAGGAACGACAGTGCGTCGAGCATCGGCCCCGCGTCGATCGCGGGGATCTCGACACGGCGAGCGAGATGAGCGCCCACCGCGATGAAGGCTGCCGCGAACCCACCCTCCCTGCGCTCCGCCTCGAGGTCCTGCACGCGATGCCGAGCGGTGAACTGCACCCCAAGCTCACCTATCCGATCGATCTCGGCGTCGAGAACCTGCCGTGGCAGGCGGTATGCCGGGACCCCGT
>JAJYUP010000028.1 GCA_021792455.1 Actinomycetes bacterium
CTGCAGGAGCCGGCGCCACGCCGACCTCCTCGGCCCCGACGAGCTCGCCTCTGCTGCTCCGTTGGAGCAATCTCGCCTCCGCTGCCTCTCGGCAGACCAGCTCGCCTCTGGTGCCTCTCGGCGGACCAGCTCGCCTCTGGTGCCTCTCGGCGGACCGCCTCGCTTCCGCTGCCTCGCGGCTCCGTTGTCGCCGTCGCCCTGCGTCGCCTCGCATCGTTGAGCGCGCTCGATAGAATCACAGCCCCAGCCGCCCGCCCGGGGCGGCAGCCGGTTTGCCTTCAAGGCGCCCTGGGCCGTTAGCTCAACTGGCAGAGCAGGGGCCTCTTAAGCCCAAGGTTGCAGGTTCGATTCCTGCACGGCCCACTGACAGGTCTTCACGTTTGAAGGCCTTCTCAGTTCACGTTTGGGGCTCGCAGGTCGCCCTGCCGGCGGGCCCTTCGTGTACGGGTGCGCGGGTGGCGATCGCTCGGGCGGCGCAGGCGAGCATGGTCGTGTTGCCCGTGAGCCCCATGATCCGGCACCATCCGCGGGAGATCTCGGTTGAGGCCGGGTCGTGCAGGCGTGAGAAGGTGCGCTCGACAGCGGTGCGGCGGGCGTAGGAGTGCCGGTGTGCCTTGGAGGGGATCTCGTGCTTCTGGCGCTGGGCGTTCTGCGACCTGCGGGACAACACACAGCGAGGGTGCTCGTCGAGTTCCTTGTGACGCCCGCTCTCGGGTGCACCGAGACACGACGAAAGCCGTGGGACAACCACGAGGTGACCACCGCCTCAGGTCTGCGGGTTGAGGTCGAGGCGAGTGGCTGCCTGCAAGCGTGGACGCAGCGCACGCACTCGCAACTGAGCTTCGGGCACGTGATCGGCCGCACTTGGGGTGCGAACACCAACGAGTTCGGCGCTGAGCCCGAGATCCGAGTGGGCGTGTTCGTCTTCGCAGTCCAGAGCTGCAAGGACCCGCATGGCCACGACGCGCTCGATATCTCGCAGTGGGAGCTCTACGTCGTCGCGGCGGAGCGGGTGTGGGAATGCGCCTACAGGAGCGTGAACATCGCTTGGGTGCGCAAGCACGCCGACCCTGTGCCGTTCAGCGATCTGGCGGCCACGATCGAGCGCGTCGGGCACGGTGGCACCACCGCAGCTTCCGCATGACCACCAACGGACATCCGCATGTCGGGGCCTCACCCGTACCGAGGTCGATCTGGCCGAGCAGACCGGCGGCGGCGCCGATCACAAGCACCGGCGGCAGCAGGGTGCCGGCGCCAAGCCGCTCTCCCCGGAGGAGTTTCAGGCGCACTTCGGGCATCTGCCCACCGACGGCGAGGGGTAGGTGCCGCCCGCCTCGGCGGGCGGCCCGGCCTTCCCTGTCATCGTTGACGCGGACACGCTGTCCGAAGACCTCGCTCACGCCAGCGAATCGGCGCGCGCAGCGATCGAGCCGATGGTCGCCCGGCTGCAAGACAGCGGCGATCCCGCCCTATGGCTGAAGCGCTGCGAGCAGGAAGCGCAGGACGGAACGAGCCTCCCCGGCTGCGTGAAGATGTACATCCCCCAGCCGGACGGGCAATGGGGCGCAGTCTTCCTCGGCACCACAGTGAACGGGACGCTCACTCTGATTCTGCTGGCGGTCGGCGAGCGTCACCCCACGGTCGCGTGGCGACCAAGCGTCTACCAGGTCGCCGACCGCCGCCTGAACAGCTGAGATATCCCCTCCGGCGGAGCAGTCACCTCACGCCTCCCAGGTCGGGGCCGCGCGCAGCGCGGCGCTGCCGTGAGCGAGCCGGGAGCTGTGAGCGCGCGCCAGGTCCGCGCCTGGTCGTTGGCGCAGCTCCACCGCTCTGCGGCGAACAGGCCCATCACTTCTGGAAGGTGCTCGTGCTCGAAGGCGACGATTTCCTGCATCGCGCCCAATTCTGGCGGGTGCGCAGGACGGGCTGATGGCGGTATAGGCTCTGCTCGAATGGAGGAGGGGGATCTGCCGCGTGAGGTCGCAAAGCCGTGGGGCAGCGAGCTTTGGTATGCGCATACCGATCGGTACGCCGGCAGGATTCTGCGGGTGAGCGCAGGCCACAAGCTGTCTGTGCAGTATCACGTGGAGAAAGACGAGACGAGCTGCCTGCTTTCGGGTCGGCTGCTGCTCGAACAGGGTGATAGCGCGGAGGCGATGGTTTCTCGTGAGCTCGAGCCTTGCGCCGTATGGCGCAAGGCTCCTGGGGTCGTTCACACGATCGAGGCGTTTGAGGACGCGGTGATCCCAGAGGTCTCAACGCCGGAGCTGCATGACGTGGTGCGCGCTGAGGATCGCTACGGCCGCTGCGGCACGGCTGCGATGTGACGGCGGCGATGGCCGATCGGCGTGTCCTGTTCTTCGGAGACTCGCATGTCGTCGGTGTCGGCGATCCGGAGGGTCAGGGGTGGGTGGGGCGTGTCGTCTTTGAGTCCTTCCGCCTTGGTCTTCCGCTGACCGCCTACAACCTCGGCGTGAGGGGGCAGACCTCGGAGCAGGTCGCGGCGCGCTGGCGCACGGAGGCGTCGCCGCGACTTCCTCCGGCAGTAGACGGACGAGTCGTGCTCTCCTTCGGCGTGAACGACACGACGGTCGAGGATGGAGCGATCCGGGTGTCGCAGAAGCGCTCATGTGCCGCGTTGGCCGCCATCCTCGAGCAGGCCGCCGACGCCGGGCTGCCAGCGCTGGTGGTTGGCCCTGCCCCGGTTGACGACTCTGCGCAGAACGAGCGCATCCAGCTGCTCTCGCTCGCCTTCGAGGGGGTGTGCGACAGGTTCGCTGCGCCGTTTCTGGATGTCGTGGAGCCGTTGCTTGCCTGCCCGGTCTGGATGGGCGAGGTCGCGGCAGGAGATGGGGCCCACCCCGGCGCGGAGGGCTACGAGGCTCTGGCTGGCGTCGTACTCGACTGGGGCTGGGCGAGCTGGCTGCAAGTCGTCTGAGCAGTTGCCTCGGGTCTCAAGCGATGGGGCCTCGGACGCCGGCCATCAGCGCCATCTCCAGCCACTTGAAGCGGCAATCGACCTCGATGAAGCCGGCGTGACGCATCCAGTCGAGCTGGTCGCAGAGCGGCGCGAGACGGTCGGCTGGGTCATCTTCGAGTCGCCCGATCGCCTGACGAAACCGCTCGTGCTGCTCCGGGCTTGCGGAGCGCACGAGATCGAGATTGACGAACACGCCGCCAGCAGACAGCAGCTGGTGAGCTTCCGCGAACAGTGTCCGCTTGCGCTCGTTGGTCAGATGGTGGATCGCGAGCGCTGAGACGATCGCGTCGAATGGGGCGGTCTGCGTGACCGGCTCGCGTGCTGTGAGCGGGACCGACAGATCGTGGTTGCACAACGCGATCCTCTGCCGATCGGCGAAGGACGCTTCAGCGCGGCTGAGCGTCGGCTGCGAGCTGTCGAGCCCCAACCCGTCAGCGTCAGGGTGCTGGCCGCGCACGAATGTCCTTTGCTTCAGCGGCGCTCAGCGAGCGTGATGCGGTAGGCGAGCTTGATGAGCAGCCCGTCAGGTGTGGGGTCGGCCCGGTCTCCGACGAGGCCGGCGACCGCTTGGCGCAGCTGCTGCCATCGTCCTTGCTGGGTGAGGTGGTCGCGCTCGGCGATGATGTGGCCGGCGGTCTCGATCAGCAGGCTTGCGGCGCTGTCAGCGTCTGACAGGATGATCTCCAGGTCTGCGGTCTCGTCGTGGCGCACTTCGAGCGAGTTGGCTGCCAGCAGGGCGCGAAGATGAGGGGCATCGCCCCACAGGCTCGGGGGCTCAGAGTCCGCGGGAGGCGGCGGCAGGAACGGCGCGAGCACCCCTCCAAGCTCTCTGCTTGGGTCAGGCGTCTGCCGATCTTCGCTTCGCGCTGGATGAGGCGGTCTTTGGCCAGCGGGTTCTCTTGCTCTGAGAGTGCGAAGAGACGATCGAGAACACTCGCGACGGGATCGGTGCTGATCGTGGAAGCCATCGGCGACAGCACCTGCGCTACAGGTTGCGGACGCGCCGGCCGATCTCGCGGTCCTGCGGGTAGCCTGCGGCCTCCCAGAAGCCCGCCGCGACTTCGTCCTCGCAGCTGACCAGGGCAGTGATTCGACGGGCTCCGTGCCGATGGAGGTGCTCCTCACCGGCGCGTACCAACGCCAGGCCGATCCCGGCACGGCGGTGCTCGCTGATGACGGCGAGCCGGTACATGTTGCCGCGCCACCCGTCCCAGGCGGCGATCAACGCGCCGAGAATCACACCGTCTGCCTCGGCGACAAGCAGGCTTCCAGGCGTCGTCGCGAGAAGCCGCTGCACGTCATCGAGACGGTCAGGAGTGCTGGCGTGCCCGCTGCGGGCCTGCGCCCACAGCGCAAGAACCGCAGGAATCTCATGCGACCGGCACGCGCGGACGGTGAAACCTGATTCAGACAAGCGACTACCGTAGCCGATCGCGGTCCTGCTCCGGCGGCGACGCGCGGTCGATCGTGCCGCCGTCGCAGCCACGAGGCAGGTCTCGCGCGTGACCTGCTTCCGCGGCGACCGGGACGCGGCGGCGGAGATTGTGCAGCGACCTCGGCGAAACATCGAGTGCAAGGCGATCGACCCGGACCCGTCCGGGTCGCTGGAGCTCTGCCGAGCGCTTCGCCTCCAGGCGGGGCAGATCGCCGCAGGCGCTCACGACGATCCTCCCAAAAGCGCCAGCATCTGCGCCTCGCTTGCGGCGGGCACCGCGCGCGCTCTTGCCCCTCCCACCTTCACGAGCAGGCCGCCGAGCGGCAGGGCACGTCTGAGCCGCGAACCCCGCGAAGCTCCCCTGCGAGGATCCCCGCGCCGGCACCCAGGCAGATGAGCGCCTCGCAGCGCATCCAGCGCCCCGCTGTGCTCTGCGCGGCTGCCAGGCGCAGATACCCCTCGATCTGCGCCTGTGAGCATGGGGGCTTCGCGCGCTCTCTGGGCAGCGCCAGCGGCGCAGGCTGGGGATGGGACTCGAGCGCGCGGGCGAGGGCGCGCAAGTTGGTGGCCAGCGTGCGGACCGTCGCCGGGGAGAGCCCCCCTGTGCCGGTCAGGATGAAGCGCTCGATCACCGCCTCGCAGAGCAGCGCCTCAGGGCCAAGCTGCAGCCCCACGGACTCAGCGAAAGCCGCCAGGCGGCTTTTGCGCAGAACGAATGACCGTCCCAGCTGCCAGACTGCGCCTGTGAGCACCGAGCACTCAGAGCAGGAGCAGCTGGCGGCGATCGCGAAAGAGCTCTCGAGGATCGCCCGCTCAGGCAGGGTGCTGCCCGAGAGCATCACTGAGCGCCAGATGCGCTGCGGAAAAGCGGGCTGCGCCTGCCGCCAAGAGCCGCCGCGACTCCACGGTTGTCCGCTCCCCTGTGGGTAGTTGACAGTTGCCTGGTTGTCGGTTCCCGGACGCGATTGGAGCCGGAGGCGCGCAGCGCCGCAGGCGGAGATCTCCTCCGGGGCGCCTTCGAGGATGGGCCGCTCAACCGAGGGAAGACATCGTTGAGCGAGAAGGAGAAGTACCGCGTGTGGACGGTGGAGCAGAAGGCCGAGATCGTGCTTGCCCTCGCCGGCCATGAGCCTGCGGTGGTGGCGCTCCTCCTGCAGATCAGCCGCCAGGCCATCTACCGAGCTCCGGCGAAACCGCCGGCCGCCGGTGTGATCTGATCGCGGCCGCCAATCGACGAGGTCGAGCAGGCGATCGAGCAGGTCGCTCCTGAGAGACCGACCGACGGCTGCCGGATCGCTGCCGCTTGGGCGTCCCGCAAGCTGGGCAGGACGCTCAACCGAAGGCGCGTGCTCAGAGCGATGCGTGAGCGCAGGCTCGATCCAGCCTCGCACACACGAGCCCAGGTGTCGGCGGCCCGGGTTCTTCCGGGTCGAGCGTCCTGGCAAGCTGTGGCATCTGGAGATGACATCGATCTGGGTCGCCGAGCACGGCTGGGTCCGCCTGAACGCGATCATCGACTGCTGCAACCGGGAGATCGTCGGCTGGGAGCTTGGCCTGCGCTGGGCCGCCGAGGAGGCGATCGCGGTGATCGAACAGGCGCTCGCCGAGCAGGGCATCACCGCGGGGATGCTCACGCTCGGCACCGACAACGGCTCGGCGCCCACCGTCACAGCGACGCGGCTCGTGCTCTCAGGGCTCGGCGTCGCTCACCGCCGTGGCGGCTGTCGCGACCCCGAGAGCCAGGCGTCTGCAGCATGACAACGACCACCGACTCTCATTCGGGGTTGACCAATGAATTGGGTCCGGTCATACACGCGAACAGGTGGACTCGCACGGGCTGGTCGAGCTCACGCCCCGCGTGAGATGTGCGCCCGACGCTCTCCCAGCGGGCGCGGAGCGCTGCTTCCTGTGCGTCGATGAGGGCAGCGCGGTTCGGGTCAACGGCCGTGAGTCGGCTGCGCAGGGCATCGAAGTCCGCTGTGCGCACCGTGTTGATCGCCTCGCGCCGCGTCAGCTGAACGAGCGGCGCCGTGCTGCCCGCTCGGTCGAGCGCGGACAGTGCGTGTTCACGGGCCGCTGTCTCGTCCTCGACCGGCCTGAGAAGCTCGAAGAGCTCCCCAGCGGGAAGCGGCTCCTGCACGTAGAGCAGGCCGCCGGGTCGCAGCACCCGTGCAGCCTCCCGAAGCGCGGTGTCGATCGCGTCAGTGGGAACGTGGTGAAGGCTGTTGAAGAAGATGACGACATCGAAGCTCGCATCGGGAAGCGGCAGCTGCTCCGCGCCTGCGAGCACGTAGCGGACGTGACGCTGCGTGTCGAGCTCGCGTGCCCGGCGCAGCGCGTCCTGCTGCGGATCGACGCCGACAACGCGCGCACCTGCTGCCGCGAGCTGACGCGCGAGCCAGCCATCTCCACAGCCGACGTCAAGCACGTCCCTGCGCTCGACGTTGAGCAGCTCGTCGAGCAGGTCCGTGCCCTCTATCCTCGGAGTGGTTGCCACTGAAAGATCCTGCGAGCCGTCTGCCTTGCCTCACGGAGCTGGCGTGATCTTCTGAGCGAAGGCCTCTGCGCAGGTCCGACGGCCTCGCAGCGACGGCTCAGCAGAGCTCGATGCGCCGGTCGGCGAGGTCCCCAACCGCGCCGTCTGCGCCGCTTGATTGCGGTGAGGCCGGCTTGGAGCGCGGTGAGCGGGCACGACCGGCAGCTGCCCTATGGGGACGGCCGCCGAGCCGCAGCTGCGAGGGCACTCCGACGTGGCTCGCCGGCTGCGAGAAGGCGCTCGATCACCTCTGGGCTCACATATATGCGAGCGCTCTCGTCGAGTCCAAGGGGCGCGAGCCATGGCACCATGTAGTTGACCTTGTCGTAGCGCTCGATGAACAGCCACCTGCCGTCCACCTTCTGAAACTGGTCGCAGTAGACGCACGAGGCCGTCCAGGCTGTGCCCTCCGAGTCAGTGCCCGTGACGAGCGCGAAGCTGACGGCGGAGGCGCGATCCTCATGTGGTCCATCGACGACGACGTTCATCGTGTGGTGGTGCATGTCTATGAAGATGGTCTGAAACGTGTCCCATGCCGCCGTGATCGCCTGAACGCCGCGGACCTCGCCGAACGGCTCGTCGACTCGGTAGACCGCATCCTGTGCCCAGACGCTCGCAAACAGGTCCCTGTCTGGGAGGTCGAGCCCATGGGCGTACAGCGAGATCGTCTCTCTGATCTGGTCTCGATCCTCGATGCGTGCGATGCGCTCGTCGAGGTCCATGAGCGGGTCCCTCCGGATCGTCTTTTGGCCGCGGTTGATGGTGATGGATCGGACCCGCCGCCCTTCAATATACGTGAGACGGGAGATCCCGCTGCACCTGATGTCGCGCCGCAGCGGTGCCAGGCGCTGTGGAAGCGCTCGAACGCGCGGGCGCGCTCGACGAGATGCTCGAGGCGGCTGGAGCGCTCGGAGTGCAAGAAGCGCTCATCGAATCTGTCGTTGAAGTGCTTCATCGTGCCGTTGTGCCACGGTTCGCGCGGAGGGATGAAGACGGGCGTGATCCGCCGATGCAGGCACACCCGCACGACCTCGCCAAGGCCGGTCGGCGAGAGGAATGGGCGCCGCTGTCGAGAGCGGCAGGCGCGCCGGCGGCTCGTGGGGCTCCGTCGTTCGATGCAGAAGATGTCGCGTCGGCCGTCGGGTAGGGTGCGCGTATGTGCAGCGCGGAGCGCAGCCACCCCCTGCTGACCGTCGATGTAGTCGCGCTCACATCGCTGACGCCCCAGAAGGTGCTGTTGGTGCAGCGCAGGCACGATCCTTTTGCGGGCAGCTGGGCGCTGCCTGGCGGGTTCGTGGAGCCCGGCGAGCAGGTCGCTGAGGCCGCTCGAAGGGAGCTGCGGGAGGAGACCGGCTTGACTGCGGGCGCGCTGCAGCTGCTCGGCGTCTATGACACGCCTGGACGCGATCCCCGGGGGTGGACCGTCTCAGTCGTCTACCTCGACCGTCGCGACGACGAGGAGGCTGTGATAGGTGCCGACGATGCGGCCGATGCGCGCTGGTTCGAGGCGGAGGCGGGGCGGCTGCCAACGCTCGCGTTCGATCACGCGCTGATGATCGAGGATGCGGTCCGTCGTCCGAAGGATCGCCGCATATGATGCAGCAAACGGATGGCCAGCGGCGGAGGATGTGATGAGTGAGCAGGGGCAGCGCAGATGATCGGACGAGGAATGCAGTGCGAATGAGCGACCAGGTGAAGTACGTCCTTGGCGAGTCTGAGATCCCCACTCACTGGGTGAACCTGCTGCCAGATCTGCCGGGGCAGAGCTTTCCGCCGTTGCACCCGGGAACAGGCCAGCCGGTCGGTCCTGACGACCTCGCTCCCCTCTTCCCTCTCGAGCTCATCATGCAAGAGGTCTCGAGTGAGCCGGAGATCGAGATTCCCGAGGAGGTGCGCGACGCCTACCGGCTGTGGAGGCCCTCACCGCTGTACCGTGCCCGCCGACTCGAGCGCTTGCTGGATACGCCCGCTCATATCTATTACAAGTACGAGGGCGTCTCGCCGGCGGGCTCCCACAAGCCGAACAGTGCCGTGGCGCAGGCTTACTACAACCGTGCGGCTGGCATTCGCAAGCTCGTCACCGAGACTGGAGCGGGACAGTGGGGATCCGCCCTCTCACTTGCATGCCAGCTCTTTGGCCTCGAATGCGAGGTGTTCATGGTCGGCATCAGCTACGACCAGAAGCCGTACCGTCGTGCGATGATCGAGACGTGGGGAGGAGTTGTGCACCGCAGCCCCACCGATCTGACAGAGGCGGGGCGTTCACAGTCGGCTCACAGTCATGGCAGTCTGGGCATCGCGATCTCCGAGGCCGTTGAGGTGGCGGCGCGCTCGGCAGACACCAACTATGCGCTGGGCTCAGTCCTCAACCACGTGTGCCTGCACCAGACCGTGATCGGCCAGGAGGCGATCAAGCAGATGGAGATGGCCGGTGAGATGCCAGACGTCGTCGTAGGCTGCGTCGGTGGCGGGTCAAACTTCGCTGGCCTCACCTACCCATTCATCCGCCGAGACCTGCGGGAGCAGACGAGCACACGGTACGTGGCGGCGGAGCCCTCCGCATGCCCGACACTGACGCGTGGCGAGTACCGCTACGACTTTGGTGACACAGTTGGGATGACGCCCCTGATGCCGATGTATACGCTTGGGCACGACTTCGTGCCGCCACCGGTGCACGCTGGTGGGCTGCGCTATCACGGCGACGCTCCAAGCCTGTGCCAGCTCGTGCGGGAGGGCGTCGTGGAAGCGAGCGCGATCCCGCAGACGCAGGCGTTCGACGCGGCGGTGCGCTTCGCTCGAGCCGAGGGGATCGTGCCGGCGCCGGAGGCGGCCCATGCGCTGCGGGCCGGCTTCATCGAGGCGGAGCGTGCGAAGCAGTCAGGGCAGGGACGGGTGATCCTGATCGGCCTATCAGGTCACGGCCACTTCGACATGTCCGCCTACGACGCCTACCACGCGGGCGAGCTGGAGGACCTCGAGTTCTCTGAGGCTGAAGTTCGAGATGCGCTCGCTCGCCTCCCATCGGCACCCGCGATCTCCTAGGCTCGCCAGGCCAGCCGCAGTTCCGTGGCAGCAGAGAAGCGCCAGGCACGGCACCCGCGATCTCCTGGGCTCGCCAGGCCAGCCGCAGTTCCGTGAGCCTTTGAGACGAGGTCGATCCCAGTCGTGCTTTCGGAGGCGAAGGGCGCGCCATCTGCGCCGCGCGGCGATGCTTGCGGGCGCGCCGGCGAGCGCCATCACGACGAGCTGCACGATCACGGAGGCGAACACGCTGAGCGCGCGCAACGGGCCGTTGTGAGCAGCCGCGAACGTGAGCGCGGTCGGTCTGCCACTCGAGCTCCCCTCAGTCTTCTTGTAGAAGGCAAAGCCGACGGCCGCGAACAGCACCGAGCAAGCGAGGATCGCGCTCGTGCTCGACTTCAGGCGGCAGGCGAGGCCAAGGTGCAGATGCGACAGTTGTCGAAGGTGTGGGCGCGGTGGACAGCGTCGACCTGCCTCGGCATCGCCGCACTATGCGGCCCGCTTGCCCTCAGCATCTTCGTTAGACCGCGCACCGGCTGCAGTTCGGGTGACATGCGGCCCGCTCGCCCTCAGGATCTTGTGGCTGGGCCAGACACGCCCGCGGAGCGCTGATCTCGGTACCTTGGAGCGGGAGGACGAGCCCGCGTGGGAGAGCCCGCCGCCGCTTGCGGCCCTGCGCGAGGGCTGCGAGGGTGCTCTCTCGGTCGGTTCATAATGGTCCCGATGCTGGCGTTCGTGAGCATGCAGTCATGAGCCGGGCGCAGCCATCCCCAGGGGGCCTGGAGGAGGCACGCAGGCTCGCCGCCCTTGGTGTCGCACGCGTGAGAGCGCCAAACGGCGGTCCGCTGACGCTCTCAGGGACGAACACGTGGGTGCTCGGCTGCAATCCCGCGTATGTCGTCGACCCCGGCCCCCTGGAGGAGACCCATATGCGCCGGCTTCTGCGCCTGATCGAACGGCGTGGCGGACTTGGCGGCGTCGCGCTGACCCACGACCATCACGACCACGCTGAAGCAGCCGAGACGCTGATCGAGCGCGCTTCTGCGCTGGTGAGTGGAGCGGGTGCCGCGGCACCGCCGGCGGCGGGGAGTGCGGCGGAGCGACTCGGCTTGGGTGGTGCAGCAGAGCCGTCTGGTGCAGGGGGCGCTCGCGCGCCGCTGGCCGCTGGCCGTGGGCGCTGCGATGTGATCCTCGAGGATCGCTTGCGCTTTGGACCGCTGCAGGCGATCCGCACCCCGGGGCACTCGCCCGACCACTTCGCCTTCGTCGCCGGCGAGGCATGCTTCACGGGCGACGCGGTGCTTGGCGAAGGGTCGGTTTTCATCGCCCCCGATCCTGGTGCTCTGAGCTTCTACCTCGCCGCCCTGCGAGGGCTCGCGACGATGCCGTTGAGTGTGCTGTGCCCAGGCCATGGACCAGCCGTCTGGGATCCTCAGGGCAAGCTGAGCGAGTACGTCGAGCACCGACTGGAGCGCGAGCGCGCGCTGATCGCTGCGCTGAGCGGCGGCGCGCGCGCGGTGAGCGAGATGCTCGATGCCGCCTGGCCTGATGTTGACAGGAGGATGCGGCCCTTGGCCTCGGTGACCCTTGCAGCGCACCTCGAGAAGCTGGAGCAGGAGGGGCGTCTGCCAGACGGCGTGGAGCGGCCTGACATTGCGGCGATCTGGGGAGCTGACGGCGGCGTTTAGGGTCGCCCTGAAGCGGCCGTCGAGCCGGCTGGCAGCGACGTGATGCGACGATCCTGATGGGCTACCCGCTACCGTTCTCGCGAGAATGAGCACGAGGGACGAAGCTTCGAAGGTTGGCGGCGGAGCGGCGAAGGAAAGCGGCGAGTCGGCTGACCCTCGCGGCGGATGGGCGCAGGCAGGCGGCGGCGAGGGGAAGGTTCGCGGCGAGGCGGCCGAGGCGAGCGGCGGCGAGGGGAAGGCTCGCGATGGGGCGGCGCAGGCGAGCGGCGGCGAGGGGAAGGCTCGCGATGGGGCGGCGCAGGCGGGCGAGGCGAGAGGGAGAGGGCACGGAAGGCAGCGACGAAGCGTGCCTGCTGCCGACGCCGACGGCAGGGGTTCTCACCTGTCGACTTCGAGCGCTCGCGAGATGGGCGATGGCCCCGCAGGAGGGGCGCCTTCGACAGGTCCTTCGTCGCTTACGCCAGCTGCACAGACCCGCTCTCCGGAGTCACCGTTCCCTCCGATCGCCGACTACGGCTTTCTATCCGACTGTCACACCTGTGCGCTCGTCGCCTCCGACGGCTCCGTCGAGTGGATGTGCCTGCCCCACTTCGACTGCCCATCCGTCTTTGGGGCGATGCTCGACAGGGGCGCCGGCCGGTTCCGCGTAGGACCCTATGGCATCTACGTGCCAGTGGGACGACGCTACCTGCCTGGCACGAACGTGATCGAGACGACCTGGATGACGCCCCAGGGATGGATGAAGGTGACAGATGTGCTGACGATCGGGGAGTGGCGTGAGGACAAGCACAGCTTCAGCCACACGCGGCCGCCTACCGACTACGACGCAGACCACGTCTTCGTGCGCTTGATCGAGTGCATCCAGGGTCAGGTCCAGGTCGAGATGGTGTGCGAACCGATGCTGGATTACGGTGCGACCGCTGCGACGTGGAGCCCTGCGGACGTCGATCAGCCCGGAGCATACGCGCTCGACGCCACCGACGGCGAGACGGTTTTCAGGCTGTTCTCAGACATGCGGATGGGCATAGAGGGAAACCGATGCCACGCTCGACACACGATGCAGGAGGGCGAGAAGCGCTACTGCGCGATGTCCTGGGCGCAGGGTCTGCCTGGACCGCGCTCATGCGAGCAGGCCGAGGAGCAGCTGCGCCTGACGAACCACTTCTGGCGCTCATGGCTTGCGGAAGGGGACTACCCTGACCATCCGTGGCGCTATCACCTCCAGCGCTCGGCGCTTGCCCTGAAGGGCCTCACGTTCATGCCCACAGGAGCGTTGATCGCTGCGGCGACGACCTCGCTGCCGGAGACGCCGAGGGGATCGCGCAACTGGGACTACCGCTACTGCTGGATGCGCGACGCGACGTTCACTCTGTGGGGGCTGCACGCGCTGAAGCTCGACTGGGAGGCCGATGACTTCGTCCAGTTCGTCGCCGACCTCGAGCGCAACGAGGACGGCTCGCTGCAGATCATGTACGGCATTCGCGGCCAGAAGGAGCTGCCCGAGCGCACGCTCGACCATCTGAAGGGCTATGAGAGCGCGAGGCCCGTGCGTGTCGGCAACGCCGCCTTCGATCAGCGCCAGAACGACGTCTATGGAGCGGTGCTCGACTCCGTCTACCTGCACTCGAAGCGCCGCGACCACATCCCAGAGCGCTTGTGGCCAGTGCTCGAGGATCAGGTGAGGTGCGCGGAGAGGGTGTGGTGCGAACCAGACCAGGGGATCTGGGAGGCACGGGGCCAGCCACGCCACTACGTCTCCTCGAAGCTGATGTGCTGGGTCGCGATGGACCGCGGCGCGCGCCTCGCCGAACGGCGTGGCGATGAGCAGCTCGCGGAGCGGTGGCAGTCGGTCGCCGACGAGATCGAGCAGGACATCCTGACGCGCGGTGTCGACGAGCGCGGCGTCTTCCGACAGCACTACGAAACAGATGCGCTCGACGCATCGAGCCTGCTGGTGCCGCTCGTCCGCTTCCTGCCCCCCGATGACGAACGGGTGCGCAGCACCGTGAGCGCGATCCGCGAGGAGCTCACGGAGAACGGCCTCGTCCTCCGCTATCGCACGGCTCAGACCGATGATGGCCAGCACGGCGAGGAGGGCACGTTCCTGATCTGCTCCTTCTGGATGGTCTCAGCTCTCTGCGAGATCGGCGAGACGAGCGAGGCCGAACACCTCTGTGAGCGGCTTCTGGCTTATGCATCGCCGCTGCAGCTGTACGCAGAGGAGCTGGAGTCCTCCTCAGGAAGGCATCTCGGCAACTATCCCCAGGCATTCACGCACCTCGCGCTGATCAACGCGGTGATGCACGTGATCGAAGCCCAGCAGCGAGGGTGACCGGCCGAGCGCGGTCAGTCCGTCTCGCCTGGGATGACGATTCGCGGTGAGCCGTCTTCGAGGACGATCCTCGGAAGCACCGCCTGCACAGGCTGCTTTCTCGCGGCCTCCAACAGCTGTGCGACGGTTTCGAATCGACTGAGCCTTTGGAGATGCTTGATCGTCGGGAAGACGAGCTGCATCTCGCCAGATTCATGGGCGCGGAGCGCCTGCGCAGGACTGATCCAGCGGTGATCTACGCACTCCTGCCCATCGAGGATGACAGCTGCGTTCGCCGGGGCCTGCGCGAGGAAGAAGTGGGTGTCGAACCGCGTCTTCACCGCCTCAGGGGTGATCCAGCGCGAGAAGGCGACGAGCTCGACGTCGCGACCGAGGCTGATGCCCGCCTCCTCCCTGAGCTCCCTGAGCGCGGCGAGCCTGTGTCCGTGAGGGCTTGCGAGCTCGGCCCGATCGAGCGAGCCCCCAGGGAACACCCAGACGCCGGCCATGAACCTCGCCTCAGCGGTTCGCTGTACGAGCAGAACCTGCAGCTCTCGCGCCTGCCGTGCGCCGTCTCGATCGCGCAGCAGTATGACCGTCGCCGCCTGCCTCGGCTGCGCTGGCGGATCGTTCGACTCCTTGGCCTGCTCGAGGCAGCCGCTGAGCCTCCCTGCCGGCTCGCACCGCGCGCTGGACCGTGCGATCTGCCCGCCCCGGCCATCGAGCTTCTCCGTCGGTTGGCACGCAGCGCTCGAGGCCTCGCCCCGCTGCTCGCAGCGGGGCGTCTCCTCCTGAGAATGCCCTGTCATCGCTTCGACCTTATCGCGGCGTGAGCCCCTCAGCGCGTGTGCACGATCAGCACGCAGCAGCCTGCATGATCGAGGACAGCTGAGCTCACGCTGCCGAGCAGATGGCCGATCAACCCGCTGTGACGACGGGAGCCGAGCACGATCAAGCCCGCCCTGCGCTCATCGGCTGCGGAGATGATCCCCTCCCATGCCGGCGCCGCCTCGACCGCCAACGCGTGCGCACGGAATCCCGCCCGCACCGCCAAGGAGGCCCCATACTCCGCCGTCTCCTCTGCGGCTGCCCTCACCTCGCCTGCGTCCATCGCATGCAGATGTCGCCCGCCAACGGGCAGAAAGCCGACGTCGGCGGGCTGCCAGACACACAGAACGATCGCCTCGCGTCCAGGAGGAAGCTGCCGCGCAGCCTCTTCGATCGCGACGCCCGCGAGCTCAGAGCCGTCGTAGGCGAACAGAACGAGCCCTCCGGTCGCTGCGCTAGGAGCTTCGGAGGTCATGTCAGTCGGCGCTCTCCGCGGCAGGATGCACGACCGCAAGTCCGCGACGCACTCTGTGCAAAAGGGGCGGCGAGTACCAGGCAGCACCGTCACCGGCGAGGAAGCGCTCGACGTCTGGGGTTTGTGGCCGCGCACCGCCCAGCACGTAGATCGCCACGCCGATGATCGCGCCGCCGAGGGCAAGTCCGAGGCCGACCCACAGCGCTGTGCCAGTGCCTGCGTCTATGCCGCCGCCGACGGTCGCAGCCATGTGGGCGAAGATCGGCGCGATCATGAACGCCGCCACCGCACGCATCAGCTCGACGATTGCATACACGCGCTGGAGGTTCGTCGAAGCCAGCGAGAAGCCCGCTACGAACAGCGCGGGTGCGACGGTCGCGCCGAGGCCGATGCCCGTCAAGCCTGACCCGAGGAGGGTGAGCGCTTCGCTGGCGGGCACCTCGATCCGAAAGACCGCGATCCCAGCAGCGAGCGCCAGCATGCCGGCAAGCGGCATGTAGTGGATCGAGCGCTTGTTGAACACGACGCCAAGCAGCACCGCTGTGATCGCCGCACCGCCGACCTCCGGCAGATAGAGCAGGCCGACGTGAAGCGGCCCGTAGCGCGAGGCGAGCACGCCCGCGGTCAGCGCCGTCGCCGAAACGGATGCCGCCGCCGCGAACAGGGCGACGACGATACCCGCAACCGGCATCGTGCTCGTCAGCATCGCGCGGATCGTGAGCAGGGGGTGCTTCGCGAGGCACTGATAGACGATCAGCGCGATGATCGTCGCGAGGCCTCCAAGCAGGGGAACGATCGTGATCGTGTCGAGGAAGCTGTGAGTCAACAGCTCAGAGGCTCCGAAGAACGCTGCAACGCAACCGACCGCGGCGAGCGTCAGCGCTCGCAGATCCCTCGGCGATTCGGGGTCCGCGGGAGGTGCATCCTCAAAGGTCAGCGCCGCGAGCAGCAGCGCGATCATCGAGATCCCCGCGATGATCCAGAACAGGGGACGCCACGCATGCGAGTTCGCCTGCAGCCCGCCGACGGTCGGGCCGAGTGCAACCGCTCCGAAGATGCACAGGCTCATGATCACCGCGGTCGTGCGCATCTTGTCCGCCGGATACCCGATCGCAAGCGGCGGGAACGCCGCGATCAGGAGCAGGCTCGTGCAGAGGCCTTGGATGATGTGACCTGCGATGTACATCCCAGGGTCCTGCGCCGCCGCAGCGAGCACCGATCCCAACACCAGGAGTGACGCGTAGCCGAGCATCATCCTCCGCTGGGGCAGATGCTGGGCGAACTGCACGGCGAGCACGGTGCCCACAGCGTAGGCGGCGTTGCCGAGGCCTGAGCTCAAGCTCATCGTCTGCAGGCTCATGTGCAGCTGCTTCGCGATGATTGGGGTGAGGGGCTGAAGCGCCGCGGACAGACCGAGGTAAGGGATCAGGGCGAACATCACCATCGCTGCGACGGCGGGATACCGCCCTGCGAGCGGACCTCTTCGCATCAGCAGCTGCCTCCCCGTCTCGACTTCGCAACCGACGTGTTCACATCCACACCGCCTCGACTCTTGACAACAGCAGCGCTCCCCCAGCTTCGGCGGCAGCAGCCCCTCGACCAGCTGAGGAGTCGCGGGCGCGCCATGCTCTCATCGGAGCACACCGCGGCTGTCCAGCGCGACCAACACTCCCTCGCTGACGCAGACGACGCGACCAACGGTCTCTGTCAGACGCGGACAACCGCGTGAAACGTGGTGGACAAACGGGTCCAGCCACGCCTCAGAAGGCCATCCTATCTCATTGGACGCAGGCGATGAGCGTGCCAGCTTTCGGGAGCGCTGCACGATGCTCGAACACCTGCGTCGGCGAATCGCATCAGAGCTCAGTGGTGCGCATTCCCGTCTTCGGGAGAGCTGCAGAGCTCTGCGAGAGGCACCAGCGCGGACCGCATCGGGAGAACGCGGCGATGTCGGCCTCAGGATCGCCGTCGGCCGCAGCCTCAGGTGCTGCGCAACGTCTCATCAGACGCTTGCCTGCGCACAGGATTCGAACGATGGCTGCGCGCGATGATCTCGATCATCTTGAGGTTGATCACTGCGAAGCGCCACAACTGCCAGGGCAGGAACGTGCGCATGAAGACGGTCAAACGAGTCGGGGTCGTCACGTAGGCGAGCTTCTCGTGGTCGGTGCAGCGACGCTCGGCTCTCATCTCGCTACTCCGGGATCCAGCGCCAGCCAGGGCGCAGACGAGCCTTGTAGAGAAACACGTGGTGGAGCAGGATCTTGATCCAGTGTCCAGCGAGACCGATCTCTCCGAACGTACGGCTGCGGTCCCGTCCGTGCTCTGGGTAGCGCTCGAAGTCCGGCACGATCGGAAAGACGGTCATCGAGGCCGCCGTGCCCGTGAAGGGATTTGCTCCCGCTGAGGCGATGCATGCGGCCCCCATCGCGGCCATGGACGCTCTTTGCGTCGGAGCTTCGGCGCCTCGGACCATGTCTGCGACGCTGCGTGCGACCGCCTTTGCGATCATCGCAGACGGCATGCCAGTGCGCGGGGGCGCGGGAGCGATCAGCGTGCCCTTCGGGCTTCTGTGGGGAGTCGAGATCGCGTGCGGCGGCGCAAACGCTATCCCCACTGCAAACATGTTGCCGTACGCTGGGGACTGGTACGTGCTTGGCCAGTCCCCTGCGCGCCACTGCTCAGGCGGCCTTGGCGTGTAGTCGGCGTCGACGCGCATGAACTGGTTGGGCATGAACAGCTTGTCCGTGATCTCTGCCCCCTCCCGGTCGAACGCCTTCAGCCCCACGCCGGAAAACGGCGGCAGCAGCATCGCGAAGTCGAAAGGCTGTTCCCCCTCCTCGCCTGACAGCGTCTCATAGTGGACGCGGTCGTGCGCGACCTCGTTGACATGAGCCCGCGTTATCCAGTCTATTCCCCGCTCGGCGAACAGCGACGCGTTGAAGATGCTGCTGGGAGTCACGTACCCAGATCGCCTCAGGTGCATCCCGCCCATCCCGAAGTCGCCGAGCTCGTACTCGTTCGTGATCCAGGTGATCTGCGCGCGGTCTCGCACTCCCCTTCGCCGCAACTCGAACTCCAGATTCACGATGTACTCGAATGCAGCACCCTCACATGTGCAAGTGCCGTGGCCAACCCCCACGAGGAACCGTCGATGCTCGCCCTTTCGCATGCGCTGCACCTGCTCATCGAGCGCTGCTGCGGCTTGAGCAGCATGCCCAGGCAGGCACACGGACAAGCTGTGTCCGCCCTCAGGTCCGAGGCCAGCGGTCATGTCGAACCGCAGCGCAGGTCCCGTGGCGTTGATCAGGAAGTCGTAGGGCACGCTCCTCTTCGTGCCGTCGTCGAGCTCCGCCACGATGTAGGGAGCTCGGGTCTGCAGATCGCCTTCGGGATGAACGGATCTCGCTGTGGCCTGAACGAACTCGATGCCGGCGCGCTCGTAGACAGGCGCAAGCGGAAACGTCACCTGAGAGGGCTTCATCAAGCCGACGCCGACCCATATGTTCGACGGCACCCAGTTGTAGTCCGGCCTTGGCGAGACGACGGTCACGTCGTCGCCGCGGCGAAGCCAGCTGCGCGCGAACGCTGCAGCCGTGTGACCCGCGATTCCGGCGCCAAGGACGACGACGCGGCTCATCGCGACGGCCGCCGACGCCACGCGGTGCTGGGCACGCGTCTCTGCCGCTGAGGCAGTCGCCGAATCAGCCGCCTGTCAGCGGCAAGCATCCATGACCTGCGCGGCCCACACATCCTCATCAACCACGCTGGATCGCCTCCAACCACGCCAAATCCCCATCACAGCCATCCACATGCCAACACAGAGCGTAGAGCGCCGCCTCCAGGCACACATTCGGGTCAACTACGGTCCTTGCATCCGAGTCCGCTTGCGGCGCGTGCCTCCGCCCTCTCTCGGCACAGTGGTTCGCACCGATGCAAAGCGCGGATCCGCACGGTTGCCGAGGATCGACCGCGCGCCTACAGTCGCATCGATGAGCGAGTGGAGCGTGATCGTCGGCGCTGACTCCGACCTCGGCGACGCGAGCGGGCCGCTGCTGCAGACGGCACGACGCCCGCTGCTCGCAGTTCCGATCGATCCCCCGCCGATCCAAGCGTCGTCTGTCGCCCCGGATCGCATGACCGCGAGGGCGAGCAGCTGACAGGGCCATCACGTCAGTCGCCGTCGCTCCGATCAGTGCACTCCCGCGACGAGACGCCCGCCGCGCCCCTCACCGACGGCCCAGAGCAAGCTGAGAGCGGCGGACCAGCGCCCTGCCCTGAGGCCCCGCGCGAACGCTCGCGGCTGGAGCTGCCGGCGCGCGTCCGCAGGCGCGACGGCAGCCTCGTCCCGTTCGATCCGAGCCGGATCACGGACGCGATCTTCCGCGCGGCGAGCGAGGGGGGCATGCCAGACCGTCGGTCAGCTCAGAAGCTTGCAGGCCACGTGATCGCTCATCTGCGAGGGGGCGGTGCCACACCATCGGTCGAGGAGATTCAGGATGCGGTCGAGCACGTTCTCATGGAGGGAGGCTTCGATCAGCTGGCGAGACGCTACGTGATGTACCGCGGTCATCGGGCCGAGCTGCGTGCGGCGAAGCGGATGCTCGGCGTCCGTGATGAGCTCAAACTCTCGGCCGCCGCTGCAGCGGTGCTGCGAGAGCGCTACCTGCGCCGCAACGATGCAGGTGAGATCGTCGAGTCCAGCGGTGAGATGATGGAGCGCGTCGCCTCCCACGCAGCGAAGGCCGAGGAGCGCTTCACCGCGGGCTCCTGCGCAGGCCTGACGCGCAGGTTCGCGAGCCTGATGCGCAGCCTCGAGTTCCTGCCCAACTCGCCGACTCTAATGAACGCCGGAACCGACATCGGCGTGCTTTCGGGGTGCTTCGTGCTGCCGGTCGAGGACTCGCTGTCGAGCATATTCGACGCGGTCAAGCAGATGGCGTTGATCCATCAGGCAGGGGGTGGCACCGGCTTCTCCTTCTCGCAGCTGCGACCGAAGGGGGATCTCGTGCGCAGCACACACCGCAGCGCAAGCGGCCCGGTGTCGTTCATGCAGATCTTCGACTGCGCAACGGCTGTCGTGAAGGAGGGTGGTCGACGGCGGGGAGCGAACATCGCGGTCCTCGACGTGTCACATCCCGACATCGAGCGGTTCGTGCGCGCAAAGGCGGGAAGCACCGCACTGCAGAACTTCAACCTCTCGGTCGCAGTGTCAGATGAGTTCATGCGCGCCTGCGAGGCCGATCGCATGCACACGCTCATCAACCCGCGCACCGGACAGCCTGCCGGCGAGCTGCCCGCCCGGCGGCTGTTCGACCTCATCGCTGCCGAGGCGTGGCAGTCAGGTGACCCAGGGCTCTTGTTTCTGGACCGGATCAATGAGGACAATCCGGTGCCCGGCCTCGGGCGAATCGAAGCGACCAACCCGTGTGGCGAGGTGCCCCTGCTGCCGTACGAGTCGTGCAACCTCGGCTCCGTGAATCTCGCGAGGATGCTGCGCGGCGGCGAGATCGACTGGGGGCGGCTGCGCACCGTCGTGCACCTGGCTGTGCGGTTCCTCGACGACGTGATCGATGTGAGCCGCTTCGTGACGCCAGAGGTTGACGAGGCGACGCGGCGCACACGCAAGATCGGTCTCGGCGTCATGGGGCTCGCAGAGCTGCTCGCGCTCGCAGGGGTCCCATACGACAGCGAGCGTGCGCTGGAGCTCGCAGGGCGCATAGCAGCGACGATCCGGGATGAGGCGGAGCGCGCCTCGCGGCAGCTTGCGCTGCAGCGCGGCCCGTTCCCTGCGTGGGCGCTCAGCAGGGCCGCGGAGCAGCAGGAGGCGGCGCGGCGCAACGCGCAGCTCATCTCGATCGCTCCGACTGGCACCGTGTCGATCCTCGCGGGCACGACAGCCGGCATCGAGCCGATGTTCGCAATCTCCTACGTGCGCAACGTGCTTGGGCGCCAGCTTCTGGAGAGCAACGCGGCATTCGAGCGCATCGCCCGCGAGAGGGGGTTCTACAGCGAGGGGCTGATGAGCGAGATCGCTTCGGCGGCGGGCGTCCGTGGCAACCCCGCTGTCCCTGGGGACGTGCAGAAAGCCTTCGTCACGGCGCTCGAGATCGAGCCGCAGTGGCATCTGCGCATGCAGGCGGCGTTTCAAGAGCACGCAGATGGTGCAGTGTCGAAGACGGTCAACCTCCCCGCTCACGCCACGATCGAGGAGGTGCGTCAGATCTACCTCAGCGCCTGGCGGCTGCGCTTGAAGGGGATCACCGTCTATCGCTACGGCTCGAAGGCAGGCCAGGTGCTGAGCCTGCTCTCACCTCCCCAGACGAGTCCACGTCCGCCGGTCAGCGTAGACGGCGAGTACGCTGGTGGCTGCAGCGGCCATGCGTGCGAGTTCTGATCGGAGCTCGCCGCGATGCGGGCAGGGCACCGTTCCAGAACGCCGACGACGCCCAAATCCTCAGCGAGGTGGACCGAGTCGTCCCACGCTGGGCGAGTGCGACGCTGGGGGAGTGCGTCGAGTCCCGTGCCTTGGGCCTCGAGCTCCTGGCATCCCAGGGCATCTGCTCGACAGCTCGCTTCGAAGCGCTCACGAGGGCGAGGCGCGAGATGGGCACGCACGTCGTGCCCGGCGCTGAGGGCGTGCCGACGCTCTATGGGATCATGCGAAGCCGGCACGAAGCCGAAGGGCCCGGCGGAGACGCTCGTGATGGAGCTCGGCGACGATGTCGGAGCCCGCGTCGTCGAGCCCGCGGGCGCTTGGCAGACTGCCCTCAGCCGGATCCGTGGCCCACGGCATCGAGGCCTGGCGCTTCGCGGGCCCGGTGCGCGGGGCGCTGCGCGCGGCTGTAGGCCTCGGCTGTGTACTCGGCGAGCATGCGCTTCGTGCTGAAGGCCGGGACGATCGAGCTGATCGAGGCGCGGATCCGCGTCACCCAGCCCTGGGGTATGCGATGCTCGTCGCGCTCGTGGAACAGCGGCACGATCTCCTCGCGCAAGAGGCGCTGAAGCTCGACGCCATGACGAGCGTCCTGTGCGTTGGTGTCTGGGTCGACCTCCCCGGAGAGAGCCCAGCCGTTCTCACCGTCGTATGCCTCCGCCCACCAGCCATCGAGCACGCTCACCTGCAGACCGCCGTTGATCGCGGACTTCATGCCGCTCGTTCCGCTTGCCTCCAGCGGCGGCCGCGGCAGGTTCATCCACAGGTCGCAGCCCTGCAGCATCAGCATTGCTGTCGCAAGGTCGTAGTCGTCGAGGAAGACGACGCGCGCCGCGAGCTCGCCTGTGCGCGTCAGATCGAACAGCGCGCCCAACACGTGCTTGCCGGTCTCATCGTCCGGATGCGCCTTGCCTGAGATCACGATCTGAATCGCATGCTCCCCAGCGAGCAGCGCACGCAGGGAGGGAATGTCTGCGATCAGCAGGTCGAGGCGCTTGTAGGCCGTGAGGCGACGGCCGAAACCGATCGTGAGAGCGTCCGGATCGAAGGCGCCTGCCCCAGCGCTCGCAGCTTCCAACCCCTCGCCGCGGGACAGCCGTTCGATCACGCTGCGCCTGCGCAACTCGTCGACGAGCTTCGCACGCTGCTGGCTTCGCACGCTCCACAGCTCAGTGGCGGGGATGCCCTGCACCGCGGCCGCCCACAGTGACACCTCAGCCGCCGCGGCATGCCAGCCCGCGGGCAGATGACGCTGCAGCAGCATCCGCATCGGCGCGCCTATCCAGGTTGGCAGATGGACCCCGTTCGTGATCGCCCCGATCGGCACCCGCTCGGGCGGCGCCTGTGGCCACAGATGTCCCCACATCGAGCGTGCCACCTCGCCATGCCGACGGCTGACGGCGTTTGCATACCCAGAGGTGCGCAGGCCGAGCTGCGTCAGACCGAACGGCTCGCCAGCCTCATCCGGGCGAGAACGTCCAAGCCGCAGCAGCCGCTCGATGCCGATACCCGATCGCTGCGCGAACGCACCCGCGACTCTCTCGAGCTCCTCCGCTGGATAGGTCGGATTGCCGGCACGCACGGGGGTGTGCGTCGTGAAAACCACCTGCGGCGCGGCGCTCCCAATGTCGTCTGACCGCAGACAGCTGCGCGCATACTCGAGTGCTGCGAACGCGGCATGACCCTCATTGATGTGGATGACGCCTGGCACGATCCCCATCTCGGTCAGCGCTCGCACACCGCCGACGCCGAGCAGCAGGCACTGTGCGAGGCGCAGATCCGGATTGGAGATGTAAAGCCGCGAGGTGATCCAACGAGCGGCGGTCTGATTCTCTTCAACGTCGCTGTCCAGCAGGTAGAGCGGCACTCTTCCAACGTTCACGCGCCAGACCTGCGCCACCACAGCCGCTCCGCCGATCTGCACTTCAACCTCGAGCGGCAGACCGTCCCCCCCGGTGACGAGAGCTGCGGGCAGATGCTCGGGATCGCTGTCGGTCCAATACTCGTGTTGTCGCCCGGAGGCATCAGTGCGCTGGCGGAAGTATCCCTGGCGGTAGAGCAGGCCCACCCCGACCATGGGCAGGGCGTCATCGGAGGCCTGCTTGAGCAGGTCGCCAGCGAGCGCACCAAGACCGCCCGCATAGATCGGAAGCGACTCGTGAATCGCGAACTCCGCGCAGAAGAACGCGACAGGCCGCTCGGCGGACACTGTGCACCCAGCCGCCCTTCGCGCGAGGTGAGCATCGAGCAGCGTCTCAGCACGTTCGATGCGGCGGATCAGCCCGCGGTCTTCGGCGGCAGCCTGCAGCCGCTGCGGCGTTGTCTCCCGCAACAGGCGCACAGGGTTCGCGTTGACGAACCTCCAGCGCTCTCGGTCGATGGCTCCGAACAGCTCCTCCCTGCCCGCCTGCCACGACCAGTGGTAGTTGTAGGCGAGCCGCGCAAGGCCGCCCAGCGGCGCAGGCAGGCAGTCCGCGAGCCGCTGCGCGGCGAGGCGGATGTCGCGCGCACCGTCATGCACGCGCCCATGATCGCACGGCTGCGTCGATGCGACCCCCGCCTCGCCCCCGAACGTG
This sequence comes from Actinomycetes bacterium, assembly GCA_021792455.1. Lineage (GTDB taxonomy): Bacteria > Actinomycetota > Thermoleophilia > Solirubrobacterales > Solirubrobacteraceae > Palsa-744. Next base: position 24,287 of record JAJYUP010000028.1, read on the forward strand.
CGCAGGTGTGACAGCCGTTGCGCGAGCTTGGGGAGGCCTGGGGGACTCCTGGGGACCCCGCCTGGGGGCCGCCTGGCGAGGCGTGGGGACGCCTCGCAGCGGCTCGGAGAAGGCCTGGCGGCGGAGCAGAGGACGGAGCAGAGGACGCTACTCTTAGGGCGATGAGCACAACGACGCTGCAACGCTGGATCTGCGAGTCCTGCGGCTACATCTACGATCCTGAAGAGGGCGACCCTGACGGTGGGATCCCTCCTGGGACCGCGTTCGAGGACATCCCAGACACGTGGTTCTGCCCCGTCTGCGGTGCGCGCAAGCGTGACTTCACGCTCTACGAGGAGTAGCTGCTGACAGAGCTCGAGGCGCTTGTCGCGCTCGACCAGGAGCACGTGTGGCATCCATACGCGCCGCTGCCCGCTGCCCTGCCGCCGCTGCCTGTGCTCAGCGCGAGCGGCGTGCGCCTCGAGCTCGCTGACGGTGCGCAGCTGATCGATGGGATGTCCTCCTGGTGGTGCGCAATCCACGGATACCGCCACCCCGCCCTCGACGAGGCGATTCAGCGCCAGCTTCGCGACGTCGCCCACGTGATGTTCGGAGGGCTGACCCACGAGCCGGGAGTGCGCCTGGCGCAGCGGCTGATCGAGCTGACGCCTGCGCCGCTCTCCAAGGTGTTCTTCGCCGACTCCGGCTCCGTTGCGGTCGAGGTCGCAGTGAAGATGTGCCTGCAGGCGCAGATGGGTGCAGGCCACGGCAGCAGGAGCCGGCTGTTGACGGTGAGGGGCGGCTACCACGGCGACACGTTCGGCGCGATGGCGCTGTGCGACCCGGTGAACGGCATGCATCACATCTTCGATGGGATCCTGCGATCGCACGTCTTTGCGCCGCGGCCCCCCGATGGCTTCGACGCTCCACTCGACGAGGAGTGGGCGGGCGGCGTTCAGGCGCTGTTGACGCGCCACTCAGAGGAGCTCGCAGGCGTGATCCTCGAGCCGATCGTCCAGGGCGCCGGCGGCATGCGCTTCCACTCGCCAGCTTGCGTGAGGCTGATGCGGCAGCTGTGTGACGAGCATGGCCTGCTGCTGATCCTCGACGAGATCGCCACAGGGTTCGGGCGCACCGGCGCGCTGTTCGCCTGCGAGCACGCAGGGGTGAGCCCTGACATCATGTGCCTCGGCAAGGCGCTGACAGGGGGCTATCTGACTCTCGCCGCGACGCTGTGCACGACGGCGGTCGCGGAGGCGATCAGCGTTGGGCAGGCGAAAGCCCTCATGCACGGCCCGACGTTCATGGGCAATCCGCTCGCCTGTGCGGTTGCGCTCGCCTCGATCGAGCAGCTGACGGAGGTCGGTGACAGCTGGCGCGAGCAGGTTGCGCGCATCGAGGCGGGGCTGAGAGAGGGCCTGGAGCGGGCGTGGGATGTGAACGGCGTGCGCGATGTCCGCGTCCTCGGTGCGATCGGTGTGATCGAGCTCGAGCACGAAGTGGAGATTGCCGCCGCAACCGCGGCAGCGGTGCGGCGGGGTGTGTGGCTGCGTCCGTTCAGGAACCTGATCTACACGATGCCGGCGTACGTGATGAACGAGGAGGATCTTGCGAGCGTCGCTGCTGCGGCTGTTGAGGCGGCGCGCGCCTCAGCTCAGCTGAGCTGAGGCGCGATCGCCCTTGGTGCGGTCGCAGCGAGGCTGAGCTTGGCGGCATCTGCCCGGATGTGCTCGCCCGTCGTGTTGTTGAGGCGGCGGGCTTGGGCAGGCCCTGCTCACTCCCGCGAAAGCAGCCTGCGCCAAGGCAGCGTCTCGCCCGCTTGCGCAAGCAGGTCAGGATGAGGAGCGGCGACGTGGGGGAGCGTGAGCACCTCCACCTCGCCGATCGCTGCGATCGTCTGCAAGTTCGAGCGCATGATCTGCCCAGGCTGCTGCGGCCAGGGGGTGAGCACGACCGCCCGCACCGTGAGCCCCGCTGCGCGCGCGCTCTGAAGCGTGAGCAGCGTGTGGTTGATCGTGCCAAGCCCTGGCCTTGCGGCGATGAGAAGCGGCAGGGCAAGCGCAGCGGCGAGATCCCTGACGGTGAGATTCTCCGCGAGCGGCACGAGAAGCCCGCCGACGCCCTCGACGATGAGCGACGCTTCATCGGCTCCCGCGGCCGCCGCGGCAGCAGCCGCGGCGTCGACGATCCTGTCCCGATCGATCTCGACGCCTGCGAGCTGGGCGGCGAGGTGCGGCGATGCAGCGGGCCCGAAGCGCAGCGGGGAGACCTGCTCTGCGCTGACGCCGCTGAGCTGCCCAAGAAGCTGATGGTCGGCGGGCCAGCCCCTGGGGTGAGGGTGATCGAGGCCGGTGACGACCGGCTTGTGCGCTCGCACGCGTCCCCCGCTTGCGATGATCGCGGCGATCAGCGACGCGCTGAGCACCGTCTTGCCGACATCTGTGTCAGTGCCGGTGATGAACAGGCCAGAGGCGGCGAAAGCGAGGCGATGGGGCTTGGATGCTGTCTCTGCGGTCATCGGTGAAGGCGGGATTCTCTGTGCCGATCCGTGCGGGGTGGGTGCTCATCGGCGCGGGGCGAGCCCCTGCGAGGGCTCGCCAACCCGCTGCGGGGCAAGACCAACTGCGAGCGCCGCCTGTCGCAGCACCGCCGCGGCGAGCTGCATCTGCGCAGGCGTGTGGGAGGACATGACGGAGAGGCGAAGCCTCGATGTTCCCTGGGGAACGGTCGGCGGTCGTATCGCCTGAGCGAAGACTCCCCGCTCCAGGGCCGCCTGACAGAGGGCGAGTGCATCCTCAGCCCCGCCGACGAGAAGCGGAACTATGTGAACGTCGCTTTCAGCGACGGCGAAGCCGTTCTCCCTCAGCGCGAGCCGGAGCGCTTTCGCAGCGGAGGCGAGGTCTCTGACGAGCTGCGGCTCAGAGCGGAGCAGCTGCAGCGCGGCACTTGCCGCCGCGATCGCAGGCGGGGGCGGAGCGGTGGAGAAGATGAGCGAGCGGGCGGTGTTGAGCAGGCAGTGGATGAGGGGGGAGCTTCCGCAGGCGTAGGCGCCATAGGAGCCAAGTGCCTTGCCAAGCGTGCCAATGAGAACGTCGACTTGGCGCGTGAGGCGAGCCTCGGCGACTGCGCCTCTGCCAAGCGGCGCAAGCGCGCCGATCGCATGCGCCTCATCGACGATGAGCACCGCTCGATGGCGCTGCGCAAGGGCGACGAGCTGCGGAAGGGGCGCGAGGTCCCCATCCATCGAGAAGAGGGAGTCAGTGACGATGATCCTTCGTCGGCCTGAACTGTGCTCTTCGCAGGCAGTCTCTTCCTGCAGCAGCGACTCGAGGTGCGAAACGTCGAGGTGGCGGTAGATTCGGACCTGCGCCCCTGAGAGCCTGCACCCATCGATGATCGATGCGTGGTTGAGCTGGTCAGAGAAGATGACGTCGCCCCTGCGGGCGAGCGCGCTGATCACCCCGATGTTCGCGAGATACCCTGAGCCGAAGAGAAGGCATGCCTCCGTCCCGACGAACTCCGCGAGGCTGCGCTCGAGCTGACTGTGGATCTCCATCGTGCCTGAGATGAGCCTCGATGCGCCAGAGCCCGTCCCAAGCGCGTGTGCCGCCTCGGCGGCGGCGTCGCAGACGACCTGGTGGGAGGCGAGGCCGAGGTAGTTGTTCGAGCAGAGCAGGATGACGCGCCGCCCGTCGAGCAGGACCTCTGGGCCCTGGGGTCCTGAGACGAGCCTCACACGCCGCTCGAGGCCAAGCGCAGCGAGCTGGTGCAGGTGCGCCTGAGCTTCCTGGGTGAGGGGCGATGGCTCGAGGCCAAGCGCAGCGAGCTGGCGCAGGTGGGCCTGAGCTTCCTGGGTGAGGGGCGATGGCTCGAGGCCAAGCGCAGCGAGCTGGTGCAGGTGCGCCTCAGCTTCCTCGGCGAGGGGCGATGGCTCGAGGGTCGCTGGGTCGAGCTTTCCCTGCGCGCTGCGTGCGTCGGCGTGCAGACCTGCGCCTTGCGACAGCGGCGCTTCGGCGGCCATCGTCCCTTCAGGAGGCTGGGCGCGGACCGATCGGCGCAGCGACCGGTGATTTGTTGAGGGCGCGATCAGGACGCACAGGCGCGCTCGACTTCGCCTTGAAGCGCAGCTGCTTCGATGGATCCCAGAGATGGAGATGCAGCCCGTGCTGAGGGCGTTGATCCTCGCGGGTCCCCTGTGCGATGCCTGCTCCGCTCCGCCCCTCTCCTCGGCTGGGCCGTCCCTCCCCTGCGCTCAGGCGCGCCCCTCCTGGGCTGGGCCGTCCCTCCCCTGCGCTCAGGCGCCCCTCGCCTGCGCGATCTCGAGCGGTCGCCGCTCGCTCTGGCGTGCTGCCTGA